>DHSK01000036.1 GCA_002408445.1 Syntrophomonas sp. UBA5288 | reverse complement strand
TAGTTTACATAATGTTCATTATGAGCACCCTCAAAAATAAAAAAAACCGCCCCTCTAATAAATAAGCGGCGGATTAAAAGAGATTGAGATTGGATTAGCTAATTATAGTTTGAAAGATCTTGTATTCGGTGTAGATATGAAGTTTAAGAATGTTTCTTTCAAACCGGTTAATGACTCATTGGCACGGCAGGCTATTTTCATTTCCCATTCCAGGTTCAAGCCTGCTACTTCGATCATCTTGAGTGAGCCTTCACCAATTTCCTTTTGGACCACAGGACACGGAACCAGTGAAACCCCTTTATTTTTCATTACAGCTATTTTGATAGCATCAAAATTAGTAATTTCCATGACAATATTAAATTGTTTAAAACTACAGCCGAAGCTCTTTAAATAACTGTCAACAAAATGTCTGATGCCGGATTCCTCTTCACGGGCGATGAAAGGTTCCTTGGTTAGTTCTTCTATTGTGATAGAATCAATATCCAACCATTTACCTTTAGGGGGTACTATTAATACAACTTTGTTGGTATCAATTTTGTAAATATCAAGACCCGTGGTATCCATAATATTACCTTCGACCACAGCGATATCAATTTGCCGTTCCTGCAATTTTTGTAAAATCTCTGCTTCCGGCCCTATATCTAATCTTACATGTACATTAGGATAAATTTCTTTAAAGGTAATGATGGAGCTGGGCAATGAATAATTGCCGACCGAATAACTGGCACCTATATTAATAAATTCTTTTTTCTGACCGGTTAATTTAGCAATTTCGCTTTCCATTTCAGCATGCATTGCTAATATTTTATCACCGTATTCATAAAAAATCTTTCCGGCCTCAGTAAGGGTGACACCATTATTACCACGTTCACACAGATGTGTATTATAATTTCTTTCCAAAAGTTTTATTTGCGAACTAATCGCAGGCTGCGTAAAATTCAATATTTTAGCCGCTTTAGTAAAACTTCTGGCTTGAGCTATGGTCCGAAAAACCTCAAATTGTTCAATATTCATACAGTTTACCCATCCTATTGTTATAATGTATATAATCAACTAAGTATATAGTAACATATTTCGACAATATATAGTGTAAATAGTCGAATTTTAATAATGATTATTTTCACAATCACATATTAAATTTTTCTATATCGTTTCTATTTTGTTCTATGGAGGTAATAATTATGTATATTTTGTATGGATCTGCCAATATTTACTTACCCTATTCCAGTTCGTTGAAGGACAAGCGTAAGATAATCCAAAGTATAATAGCCAGAATAAGGAAAAGATTTAACATTTCTATCGCGGAAGTTGAGTTTAATGACCTCCGCCAGCGTGGCAAATTGGGGTTTGCTGCTGTAGCCGCCAGCTACGGTGAAGCAGAATTGTTTTTGACTTCTATTAAGGAGGTGCTGGATTTACATCTGGATGATATTGAAATTACAGATTTTGACTATAAAATATTAAGCTAACCAACTATTCTAGTATTTACTATCCATTTTTTAAAGGTTTCTCCTATTTTTTGTCGAATCTTGTTCTTGTTTACTTTTTCCCATAAGTAAAAGATTTAAAAGTAGAAAGGAACGATGTTACTTGAACAAGATATCGCATTATTTATCTTTTACCAATAAGAAGCGAATCTTATCCTTGTTGTTAACCGCCGTATTTGTCTTTGTTTTTTTAACGCCACTACAGGCGTTTGGGGCGACGCCGAGCAAAAAAGTGGTTCGCCTGGCTTCCGGTACAAAATATCAGACGAATTTATACGTAATTAAAAGCGGTAAACCTGGTCCCGTAGTTATGATTGTTGGAGGTGTCCATGGTAATGAAACTGCAGGCTATAAAGCCGCCAATAAAATAAAGGACTATTCCATTACCAAAGGCACCTTGTTAGTAATACCTGAGGCTAATAAACTGGCAATTGCACAACACCGCAGATATATTTCCAGTATGGGAGATTTAAACCGGGATTTTCCCCGCACTGCTTATGAAAGTGCCGATAATACCCTGTCAAAAGCCATCTATAATGTGGTTAAGACTTATGATGTAGACTGGCTTATGGATATGCATGAAGGCTATGATTACAGCATCAATGCTTCCACCAGTTCCGTAGGACAAACTGTGATATATTACCCTTCCACCAGTACGGCTAAAGTGGCTAAAAAGATTGCGAACACACTTAATAGTGGTATCAGCAGTTCCTCCCGGAAATTCCACTTACTTAGATATCCTATAAGCGGCAGTCTGGCTCGAAGCGCCGGTCAATTCCAAAAGGCACATAGCTTTATTTTTGAAACCTGTTCCAAACAAACTTTGGCAACCAGAATTAATCAGCAGGTAAAAGCCGCCAATTGCCTTTTGAACGAACTTAATATGAGATAATTTTAAGGTTGAATTCTAGTATTATGAATGGGGCTGGAGTTAGTGCGAGAGCTTGAGGGCCGACTACTCCGGCTCCTGTTCGTATTGCTGCGTTGTCTGGCCGAACTGCGATTAGCAATTACCGCGCTTTTATTTTTATTGGCAGAATAGTTTTTCCTTGACCTTCCTTCGATTTTCCATGTTACCTTTAAATCCAGGCCTTCATCCCAGGTAACCTTGTTTTCTATCATAGCAGGGATGACCTTTAATTCCTCCCGGTAATCGTTAAAGGTAGTGGTCCGGGATATTTCTTTCCATATCTTTGAAAACAAAGGGCGAAAATGTTCCTGATTGCCTTGATAAAAAGCCTGCAATGCCTCAGTATCATTAAGGTATACATTACTCAGTTCGAAATAATGTTCAGCTACTATTTTGGCCAGGCATAATATGGCACAGGTAATCTCAGGTGTTATCAGCCAGCTTCCGAGGGTTCGGTATTCAAAACCACCATACGGTTTTAAGCGGATATCAGCCAGATGCCCGTATTTTTTACGTCTGCGGGAGGCCGAGGCCGGATCTTCGATAAGGAAGACGATAATACCCAGATAGTTGTCCAAGGCACGTAAGAGAGCAAAATTTATAACAATATTGCTGAAATGTATATGGCCTCCAATGGAATATCCTGATAAGGGATGACTGCCGGCCACCCAGCAGACATTACGATATGGAGCAAGCTTGTTGGCACTGCTTAGGGCCGATTTTATATTATCCGTTAATTCACGCGGCGAAGTTGCGGGATTGGGCCTTACTTCAGCCACCGGTCGCTGCTGGCGGTTGGGAACTCTGATATTGTCACAACCGATTATGCCTTCACGGGGAAAAAAATCTGATGCAGCTATCATCTTGCCTGACCTGGCATTAAATAGCATAAACTCGGGGTCAGCGCCCATCTTTATTTCATTGTCCGGATTTATCCGCGGATAACCTTGATTGGTCAGCAGTACAATTTTATTTACCAGGGCATTCATATCCTTTTTTCTAAGTTCAGGTGAATCGAAGATATCCATTACTCTGATCTTCCTTTTACCGGTAAGAGCAATTGTCACCATTCCATAATCCAAACCCATTACATAAATTGTTTTCCGGGCTATTTCCGCAACTTTACCGGAATCTGCCTCCTTAATATATTTCGATGTACTATCCTTCCCCCGGACTCGAATGGAAATAGTATTCATATCAAAAATGAGTACATCGTAGTATTTAATAATAGTTTCACCTGCCCGCTGTCCGAAACTGATTCCGCTCAGTTCCAACATTTGTGACATGGTCTCCCGTTCCATACAATTCTTTATGCTTGCTTCAGAATTTAATGTTCTTTTGATACTATTTTCCGTACTTATAGAGATTTCGATAAAAGGTATGCCAAGTATGTAACTATCTTTGTGCTTCAACTCCTTTATACTTTCAGATAGCAAGTTCACTAATTTCTGACCGGCCTGGTTGTTTCTATGCAGCATAATTATATTAGGCATAGTTAATCCTCACTTAATCAATATTCTTGAAAGTAATATATTTGCAGTAATCAGTGAAATATCTGAGGTAGGCTCGTCGGATGTCAGGTTCGTCGAAGCTGGATGGTTTAGAGTTGATTTCTATTATCCATATTTTTCCATACCGGTCAATTCCTATATCTATCGACAGTACAGCCAGCGACCATCCAGGCAAATCGTCCAATATAATTGGAGCCTCTCGAGCTATGAGATGAAGTTGTTTATCGAGGGATCTCTTTGTAGTAACGGAGCTGCCGAATGTTTTTTCAATCACTTCATCATATTTTCGGGCTGAACCTCCATTGGGAATGTGAGTCACAAAACGGTCAGGGGCCGCTTCCCTAACGGCTGTACCGGTTAAGGTCCATTCACCCCTTCCGTTTTTCTGGACCTGGGTTCTTAAATCGAAAACCTTATTCTGGATCTTGGCCAGTTCAATCCCCATCTGCACCAGATAACGGGAACTGTCATCCATAATAGCTAAAAGAGCCTGGTATAGTTCTTCATAAGAATCATAATAGTGCCAGGATGGTTTGGCCGACTTAGCCAGGGCCAGCATATAGCACCCGGATGTTCTTTTTATCTTGACTATTCCTTTACCGATACTGCTATTGCGTGGTTTTAGAAATACTTCCGGATACTGCTGGAGGAATTTAAACAATTCTACACGGCTGAAGAAAACGGTAGGAGGAAGGAAATGCCTCAAGCGCGGGCTGCTCATCAGAGCATTATAAACGTCCCATTTGTCCAGGAAACGGGTATTAAATAAGTTGATTCCTAAATGTTGGAACCTGTCCAGCAATTCAACCATAGTGCGGCTGTTTTCTACATTTCTTGATCTGATACGGTTGTATACTATGTCAGGAAAAGGATACTCACCTGATACCCATTTGTGTGCGGATTCCTTATTAAAATCGAGGGTATAGCCTTTTATAGTTTGGCTGTGCCAGTTTACTCCGGTGGAATAAAACAAATAAACAAAGACACCCTTGCGCCGGGCATAGGAGACTAATTCACCCAAATAATATGTTTCTTTTCCTATCGGCAATCCTGATTTGCTATTGCGATTAGCAGTCGTTAATACCCCGACCACCGGGCCTAATTTTATCCTGGGAGGGTTTTTAATCACTTTGTAATCAAGTAACAGCTTGGCCGGCAGTAAAAGCATCTGTGCTGTTGGGTTATTAATATAGGCCAGTTTGGTTTTTTGCATGGATGTACTTAATACCTTTATCCGGTTCAGGCGTTGACCAACAGCAACCTCCACTTTTTGCCCCAGATTAAGCTCCGCTAAATCAGAATGGCTTATTCTTATGTGGGCATTTTCATCACTTGTTGTATTCATTTTTGCGCGCTCCTGTTCTGTATATATATATCATAATATGTGACTACAGATTAGCAGGTGCACTTCATGTTTATATTTTATTGCTACCAGGCAAAAAGCCCGCACCAATGCGGGCTTTCTTCTACAATAATATTCTTGCTCCGGTTTATTCCTTCCAGAATTGAGGTATCAGCATTACCAGTATGGGATATATCTCCAAACGTCCCAGCAGCATTAAAAGGCTTAATATATATTTGGCTCCATCGGATAGAAACCCAAAATTTTTGGTAGGTCCGACCAGGCCGAAGCCGGGTCCAACATTCCCCAAGCAGGTCATAACGGCCGATAGTCCGGAAACCATATCCAAATTGCATATGAACATGGCAAAGGTTCCAATTATAATGCACATTATGTACAGAAAAAAGAAAAAAGCTATATTACCGACCAGTGCTTCGCTATAGATCTTATCATCTATGCGCACGGAATAGACGGCGCGGGGATGAATCATGCGTTTTATTTCTATAGCTGCCCTCTTGCCCAGAATAAGCAGTCTTCCAAGTTTAATGCCACCGGTAGTTGAACCTGCACACCCGCCCATCAGTATTATTCCCCAGATTACTCCCTGGGCAAGCTGGGACCATTGATCATAATCGTCCGAAATAAAACCGGTGGTAGTTATGATCGATACTACCTGAAAAAAAGCTGTTCTTACAACCGGTTCAAATCCGCTATAGCTGCTTATTATTCCAATGCTGACAATAGCACTTGCACCCAAAACTATAAAAGCATATAACTTGAACTCACTGTTCCGGCGATATACTTCCAGAGTATGATTGCGTAGCGCAAAATAGTGCAGAGCAAAATTAGTTCCCGAAATAAACATAAAAACAGTAATAGTCCACTGAATGTAGGGGCTGCTAAAATAGGCCATGCTGTTATTCTTGGTGGAAAAACCGCCGGTTGACATGGCACCGAACATATGGCAAAGGGAATCAAATATATCCATGCCAAAAGCATACAATATAACTGCCATTACCGCACTGATGACAACGTAAATTTGCCATAGATTTTTAGCCGTCTGCTTTATTCGGGGAGTGACTTTAGCCGGGCTCGGCCCGGGTGATTCAGCTTTGAACATGAGGTTGGCACTCGGTCCCAGGTTGGACATAATAGCAATAAAAAGCGCTAGTATACCCATTCCTCCCAGCCACTGGGTAAGAGCACGCCACCAGAGCAGTCCTTTGGGCAAAGCTTCGACATCTCCAAATACACTGGAACCGGTAGTGGTAAAGCCAGATACCGTCTCAAAAAAGGCATCGGCAAAAGAAGGGCAATAGCCACTGAAAAGATAAGGCAGCGACCCAAAGACTGATGCAGTTAACCATCCCAGGGTGACTATAGCAAAACCTTCCCGGTAATTAATCTGATTTTCCCCTCGTTGTGTGAAGCTGGCCAGGCCACCTGCCGCGATGGTAATACCTGCCGCAGCCAGGAACCTCCAAACCTCATCTTCTCCAAAATATAAAGACCAGCCCGCCCCGGTCAACATGGCTATCCCGATTATAAGCACGATTTTGCCAAGATATCCGATAATTAGACCTGGTCTGATCAATTTCCTTTACCTCCGTTAACAAAGAGCTTTTCCACCTTATGTATGCTGCGTGATAAAGCAAAAACCAGCACCCGGTCGGAGGCATGAATCTCGCTGTCTCCATCCGGAATTATAACCTCCTCGCCCCTGACAATAGCTCCGATAACAGATCCACCCGGGAATCTGATGTCTTTTAGTTTTTTATTTACCGCCACCGAACCTGATTGGGCATAAAGTTCTATCATCTCGGCTCGTTCTTCGCCCAAGACAGTTACTGATATGATGTCACCCCGGCGAATATACTTTAATATTACTCCAGCGGTCAGAATACGGGGGTTAAGCACTACATCAATATCCAATTTTTCAATTATAGGCAAGACATCCAAGCGTTTAATTTTAGCAATGGTCTTAGAGATACCCATATTTTTGCCCATTAATGATGAAAGCAGATTTATTTTGTCATCATCAGTTACCGAGACCAGCATGTCCGCCTGCCTGACATTCTCCTGTTCCAACAAATCCATATCGCTGCCATCCCCGTTTATAACGAGACTGTGAGGAAGAGCTTCTGATATTTCCTGGGCTCTTTTCGGATCCTTTTCGATAATTTTAATGTTGACCGGGACTTTTTGATGTTCCAGCAGATGGGCCAAATAGAAACCCGTTCTGCCTCCACCCAGAATAGTTAGATGTTCCACCTTGCTATGGTATATATGAAATGTTTTTTCTACTTTGGGTATGTCCGCTGTACGCCCCATCAAATAAATGTGATCCCCGGCCTCAATTACGTCACCACCAGTGGGAATATGCATGGCATGTTGCCGATCCACCGCCACTATGTTAAAAGGAACGGCACTTTTCAATTCCTTTAATTTCTTACCTGCTAAGGCTGAATCAGCCTCTATGGGAAGTTCTAGTAATTGCACTTTTCCCCCGGCATAAAAATCTACATTTAATGCTTCCGGGTTGCGGACAATTTTGGCAATTTCCAGTGCCGTTACCTGTTCCGGATTAATAATTAGATCAATACCCAGCAATGCTTCCGGGGAAAAATGAGGAGTTGAGACATAATCCGTGTTGCGTACCCGTGCCACAGTAGTCTTTACCCCATACTGTTTAGCCAGAAGACACGCTATCATATTCAATTCATCTGATTCAGTGACTGCCACGACCATATCAGCTGATTTAACGCCGGCATTTTCCAGGACAGACCATGATGCTCCGCTGCCATGCACAACTTCAACATCCAGCGCTTCATTTACCACCTGTTGTCTTTCTTCGTTATTTTCTATAACGGTTACATCGTGATCCTCGCTGGACAACAACTGAGCAATACTAAATCCAACCTTGCCAGCGCCAATAATTATACACTTCATTTGTTTGATACCACCTATACGTTAAATCTAAAATGGACAATGTCACCGTCCTTGACCACGTATTCTTTGCCTTCCAGCCTGAAAAGGCCGTTTTCCTTAACTGCCGGCATACTGCCCAACCGCTTCAGATTCTCATATTCGACTACCTCAGCCCGGATAAAACCCCTTTCAATGTCTGAATGGATTTTGCCGGCAGCCTTACGGGCAGCAGTACCGCCTTCTATAGTCCAGGCCCTTACTTCATCCTCCCCTACGGTAAAAAAGGAAATCAGATTTAGTCTCTGATACATGCTGCGGGCGATTTTAACCAAGCCGGATTCTGTAATTCCCATCTCATCCAAAAACACATCTTTTTCTTCACCTTCAAGTTCTGCTATTTCCCTTTCGATGCTGGCAGACACTCTGACTATAGGATAATGACTTGCTTCAGCATAGGCCGCAATTTCTTCCCATTTTTTATCATCCTGGTTGACCAGGTCATTCTCACTTACATTTAAGCATATTAGAACCGGTTTTAAAGTTAGAAACTGGAAACTGCTCATCATAATTTCTTCTTTATCGGAAAAAGTCATAGAGGAGAGCGGTACCTCATTGGTCAAACTATCCTGTAAGCGTTGCAGCAATTCCAACTCATCCTGCAAATCATTCTTTTTCTTGCTCGCTTGGATACGTTCAATCCTTTTTTCTACCAAATCCAAATCAGCCAGCAATAATTCGTATTTTACTGTCTCGATATCAGCGATGGGATTAATTTCATTATTATAGGAAGGTACTGATTCATCCTCAAAGGCACGTACTACATGAAGTAAAGCATCTGCCCGGCGTACCGATTCCAAAAATACTGCTGAACCTTTATCTGCTCCCGGAACCAATCCAGGGATGTCTACAATCTCCATCTGAGCATATGTGGTTTTGCGTGGATGGTACATATCAGAGAGGAAATCAATACGTTCATCCGGTATCCGGGCCATAGCCATATTGCTTTTAGCCTGGTTTAAATGTTCCCTGCTCTCCGTAAGTAGTTCAAATATTGTGGTTTTACCAACCAGCGGCATACCAATAATCCCTAACTGCATTGTTTCAAATCCTTTCCCTTTTTTTAACCTGTTTGTTCTTTGCTCCTATATACTATACTACACCCATTAATAGTTTTGCTTTTATATTAGACATTAAAGATAACAATATCCAAATTTTAAGAAATACTTGCTTATTTATGTGAATGATAGTACAATCACATCAAAGAGTTAATAAAAAATGGGGGGTTGATTTTAAATGCTGCAACTAAATAAACAATGCGAATTCACGTCTTTTTCGATCCGGGACAGCTTCTCTCTTCCTCGCAATGTTGTTGACGTATGTCAGTTGGGTTTAACTTTAAATAATGTAGTTTTCGAGAGACTGCATCCATTTAAAAACCGGCCAATTTCAACCCGACTAAAAGAAGTCCTTTTATATCTTAAATCTTACTACGGAAAAGAACAAAGTCTTCTTACAGCCTGGTTAAACTGTGAACAGAACTTGCATTCCGGTCCTGGGAACGTAAATAAGATCGAGTATATCTCAGATGAAAAGATCAACCGATTGCTGCGAAAAGATTTGAATAAAATCGATAACCTTATTGTGCTCATTGATAGCAGGGTTGCCCGAAAGGAAAAATGCTGGAATAATACTTTTGCGGCATGGCTTGATTTAAGAGACAGCATTTCATTTCTCTATCGAAAACTGGCACGGCTCTATCCGGATGGAAGTGTAAGAGATGCACTTATAGAAATGGCTGATATTCTGGATCAAAATCAGGATGATATTGTGTTAAGCAACAAATTGTTTATTGCCTAATTATTTTAGGTTTACATAGATTTGCGAGCCTGGATTATTCCAGGCTCGCATTATTTATTTAAGGCTGATTTCCGAAAGGGCCAGTATCAGGAAAATACCGGTTACAGCGAGACCGACCAGCATCAGGATATAGCCCCCCTGTTCACTGAAGTTGTACAATCTGCTGGCATTACCGATACTAAAGAAGAACAATGCTACCGCCAGCACTAATAACAATACGGTAAAGCGCGGCGCACCGGACCCCGGGTAAAATGCCAGCAAATAGACGCCAAAAAGTACCAGCAGTACTAGATTAAGCTTGTATAATATACTATAAAATCTGTCTTCCTGCATACTTTTGCCTTTTAAGTCCGGGTCCATTCTGTCCATATCGATTATTTCCAGGTTTTTCTGGGCTTTCTCTGCCAGTATTTTTTTAAGTTCAGGGTTTTCAGGAGTTATACCAAAAAAGCCGGATTCGGTTTTAAGGTAGATAAATCCGTCCTGCGGTTTGGTGGCATACATGCGCGCAGTACCAATCCCTTTGGCGGAATATAATCCGATCATATAGCCCGGCCAGCTTACACCCAGTATCGAATAAAGATTGCTGCTCCCTTTTACCTCAATTATTTCCGTAATCTGTTCCCATTTAATCTTAATAGTACGAACTCCCCAATTTATGGTTAAACCTTTTTCGTCAGTCTCATAACCAAGGGTCAATGCTCCATACAACAGATAAATAAAAACAAACAGAAAGGCATAGGCAGGTATATTAAGTGCCATTTTGAGCGCCCGGTCATCCGGTCCCAGTGAATAGGAAATCCCCCAGATAACAAAACCAAATATCGCTGCTCCCAACAGTAAACCAACTAAAACTCCATTGGATTTTATTGGACTATATTTCACTTTCCCCGCTCCCCCCATATGCTACCCTATATTGCTAACAATCATTCGGCCGCCTTTACAAATTATTTACCTTAGGATCAATCAGTATCTTAATGTCTAATTGTCTAATTTCACTCATCGCCAAAACTTATCCCCACCGCTCGGGCCGTGTTGATAAAATTACTGTTAACATCGACTTTCTTGAGCACTTCAATGGCGTCGATCAAAGGAACGGTGGCGATGTCAACCCCTTTAAGACTTACCATGGTTCCCTCTTTGCCTTCCATTAAAGCATTTACCGCAGCTACACCATAGCGGGTAGATAATATGCGGTCATAAGGAATGGGAGCACCGCCTCTTTGCAGATGTCCCAGCACTGTAACCCGGGACTCGATTCCGGTGAGCTGTTCAATATCTTCCGCCAGTTTATTTCCGATCCCGCCCAGTCTGACGGGATCATGGCTGGTGGGTACAAGCTTTTGCACTACCATCTCCCCGTCCTTTGGCGCCGCACCTTCAGCCACTACAATGATGCTGAACTTCTTGCCTTCATTATAACGCTGTTTAATCTTTTTTAGGATACATGGCATATCATAGGGAATTTCCGGTATGAGAATTACATCTGCACCACCCGATATTCCAGCATAAAGAGCAATCCAGCCGGCATATCGTCCCATTACTTCCAGTACCATTACCCTATGGTGTGATTCCGCCGTAGTATGAAGCTTGTCCAATGCTTCCGAGGCGGTGTTTACCGCCGTGTTGAATCCGAAAGTTACATCGGTGGCTGAAAGGTCGTTATCAATCGTTTTAGGCACGCCGACTACTTTGACCCCTTTTTGGTAAAAGTTCTGGGCGATATGCAGACTCCCGTCCCCACCGATTACTATCAACCCGTCGACTTCTAATTTTCTCAGGTTCTCTATGGCACGGTCCGATTCATCACTAAATTCATTAACGTTTTCATCCATCATAAAGTGAAAAGGATTATCACGATTGGTGGTACCCAGGATGGTCCCGCCCGTATGTCCAATACCGGATACGGCTCTGAGGTCAAGGTCCATATAATGGTTCAGCACCAATCCTTTAAATCCATCCATGAAACCTATTACTGAGGCTCCGTATTGATTAATGGCGGTTTTGGTAACCCCACGGATAACTGCATTTAAGCCCGGGCAATCCCCTCCCCCTGTTAAAACTCCAATTTTCTTTATTTGGGACATGAAATAAACCTCCTCCATCATTACATAAGGATATTTTATCTTTCCATATTTACACCTGGTTATCCTGCAAAATATAACTGTTATTACAAATTAGAACAATTAAGAAGGAGGCAAATCAAATTAAAATTTTAATTTTTATATTTTCTTGTTTTGCTTTTAAATCCAGCCAGATAGATGGCATACTCCAGGGGACGTTTAAAGGAATTTCGTACTATTCTCTGAGAAAAACGGGTTTTAGTCCGTTTACGGGGTTTGGAATTTACCTCAATGAGCCAGGGGAAGTTGTCGTTATCAATCCCGATATCCAACCCCAATTCCCCATAAATACAATGCCCCTCTGCTTCCAGAGTAGTAGCCACCATATGACACATGGTATTGATCCTATGATTTTGTTCTGCTATTTTATGAGCATTGCCCCGGTATAAATTTTTAAATACCCGGTCCAGTTTTTCCGCCCATCCCCCGCTGCTTAGATTGGATATACTGCTGCCCTTGGGGGCCACCCGCACAAATTTTTTAGCCACCTGCCATTCGCCCCGTCCATTCTTCTGATAAATGATGCGAATATCAAAGAGTGATTGCTTATAGGTTATTAAATTAATGCCCTGTTGTATTATATAAGGCTTTCCATCTCTAAAGGGCCGGGTTTTGCTGAGGAGTTCTAAATGGTTGCCGACGATGCCATGGGTAGTCCTCCGTTTGTAAGCGGTAAATTTAAGGCGCGGCCCATTTGTGACTCTGATAATACCCCGGCCCAGACTGCCATTACTTGGTTTTAGAAATAGAGTTGAATACTTCTGCAACATCTCCTCCAAATTGTTGGCGTTTAGCAGTTTTGTTTCCGGCAAATGTGGCTGCAATTGGCTGTTGGTCACCAACAGGCGATAGACTTGCCATTTGTTTAGAAAAGAATGATTAAAGTATTTGAGATAAGGCAGACTCATAAGCCTTTTTTTAGTGCTTTTAACCAGAAGACGGGATTCGCTGGTGCGGCTGCCAATACGGTCATATACTACGTCAGGCAGCGGATATAACCTCGAGCTCCAGATCCCCTGCCTTTCGCCCATCGGTTGATAATTGAAGCCGCGCACGATTTGATGCTTCCAGTCTATGTGAGCAGGAGTAAAAACATATATCTCAGCCGGTAAGCTGCGCCCTATACTGCTTAAGTAAACCAATTCCGCCTGGATACTATCATCGGCAAATTCATTATTATTAGGTATTCCGGTACTGAATATGCCGATTACCGGCCCGATATGAAGCATCCCGGCCTCATTGTCATAACGCAGTTGCAGCTTATTCCTGTTACTTATATATAGAGCACGGTTCAATTCCGGCGATAACATATAAGTCTCGTTTACATCCGGCTTGATAACTAAGCGGGTTGCAATCACCCTGCTGCCAGATCTTATGTTAATAGTCGGCTCCAACGGTAATCCCAGATTGGAAGCCAAAGATGATGACAGATAGATCGTTCCCTGTGTATCCATACCCCGCTCCTTACAATTCTGAAAAGCCAGCCAGAGAACGACAGTATAAAAGTGGTTTTACTATCGTTTGCTTGCGAACGGCCGGTTCTTTGATCAGTAAAAAAATTTGCCGCGCAGGCCGAAGATTGGCCTCAATGAACCATACCCGACCTTCAGTATCAATTCCGATATCAATCCCTAATTCCCCGATGTTACCCAGAGTTTTATCCAGAGTTTTATCCAGAGTTTGAGCCGCATCCATAGCTACCCTTTCTACTTCATTGGCGATAGATTCTCTTTGTTCCTGACCTGAAAAATGCCGGGACAGGATAAAGTCCAGGGTTCGGCCGTGTCCACCGGCTGAGATATTGCTGGTTATGGAACCGGGTCTGCCGATACGGCATGCTTTACCGGTAACTGAAAAGTTGCCGCTATTATCCTTTTGCATCATGACTCTTACATCCAGGATATTGCCATCATGGCTCAGCAGATTGATCTGTTGTTGAACAATGTAGGTTTGCTTGCCCATGACCCGTCGCAGCGCACCTTTTAGTCCGGCCAGGCTGGAGGCACTGCCTTCATGCATCCGGTTGTTCATTTGATACTTATACTGATAACTGGACCCGCTTTTTCTGACTTTTATAATATTGCGGCCCTGGCAGCCGGCTACCGGCTTCATATATACGCTGTGATACCGCTTTAACATTCGTTCAACCGGGCGAAAATCACGGACCAGCATGGTTTCGGGCAGAGCATTTTTTACAGCCGGATTTTTAGATAGTATTTGATAGGTCTGCCATTTGCCTATAAGACTCGGATTAAGAAACTTGCACCCCTCGGCTTCTAATCGCTTTCTGATGCTTTGATTATAAGATGAATAGCCTTTTTCCCGTGGATAAACAACATCGGGCAGTGGAAATATAGCTTTAACCCAACGATTTCGGATCCAGGTATAACCGGTAATAGTTTTATTTGCCCAGTTAATCTTGGAAGGAGTAAAGCCATAACATATTTCCCCCAGTTCACGGGCCGATATTATAAGTTGTTTAATAAAAAAGCTCTGCATGCCAAATGGCTTGCCTGATCGGGGGTAACCTTCGGCCATGATTCCTACCACCGGACCCAGATGGATGCCGTCTGCCTGCTTGCTGACTCCATAGGAATGTCCCGAATGCAGCCTTAATTTTTTTAAATCACCGGAAGAAAGATAGAAATGATTTTTATTTTTATTGCTATCGCTTATACTAATAGTAATTTGCATTCGTTTTTGCCCGGCATAAAGATTGGTAGTAGTTTGGTCCGATAGTTCCAAAGCTGCGGCCTGCTGACTGGATAGTTTTAAAACTCCCTGGTTAACTGTTCCGGTTTGCACCACAGTTCGATAATATTTTTGCATATATTAATCTCCTAATCTGTTTATTATGTAACATATAATATGAATAATGTTTAAGCTTTGCTAATCAGGTGGTGACTCTATGATTATTATTAGTGCTTGTCTGTGCGGTATTAACTGCAAATATAACGGGGGAAATAATATCGACCCCCACTTTTTGACCATGTATCGGAATAATGAAGTTTTACCGGTATGCCCGGAAGAACTGGGCGGACTAAGTACCCCCCGCCACCCCTGTGAGATTACAGGGGGTTGCGGGAATGATGTTCTGACCGGTTCAGCCCGGGTAATAAACGATACCGGCATTGATTTAACTCCAAATTTTATTAAGGGAGCTCATGAAGTTTTGCAAACAGCCCGGGATAATAATGCCAAACTGGCCATTTTACAGGATAGAAGCCCATCCTGTGGAGTTGGCGTTATATATGACGGTACTTTCAGCAAAAAATTGATTGAGGGGGACGGCGTTACCGCCGCTCTTTTAAAGCAAAATAGAGTAAATGTCATTAATGCGACTGATTTTTTAAGGGACAAAGGAGTGTAATGTAATATTGAAAGCAATATGCCTTTTTTCAGGCGGTCTGGATTCTCAGCTCGCTGCCTGTTTGATAAAACAACAGGGAATTGAAGTGATCGCAGTTAATTTTACCACTCCCTTTTTCGGCAGTGATGACCGCACGGTTGAAGCAGCCGATAAATTAGGGATCAAGTTTATGCGTCAAAATCTGGGCCAGGAATATAAAGAGATTTTAGAGCATCCGGTTTACGGATACGGGAAAAACTTTAATCCCTGTATAGACTGTCATGCCTTTATGCTTAAAAAAGCCGGAGAGTTGATGGAAAATTTGGGGGCATCGTTCCTGGTTACAGGTGAAGTTGTGGGGCAACGGCCTATGAGTCAGAATAAATCGGCCATGAATGCGGTTGACAAGCTGTCCGGCTATAAAGGATTAATTGTACGTCCGCTTTCGGCCCGTTTATTGACGATCAGTATTCCGGAACAACAAAAATGGATTGACCGGGAGCAGTTGCTCGATATAAGCGGCAGGAGCCGGACCCGTCAGATGGAACTGGCCCAGCAGTTGGGCTTGGAAGATTATCCCACTCCGGCCGGTGGTTGTCTATTGACCGAACAGAATTTTGCCAACCGGTTGAAGTTATACTTGCAAAAGAACCCCCAGGCCATGTTGGATAGTTTGCGGGTTTTAAAGTATGGCCGGCATTTCTATCTGGATGACTCCACCTTGCTGATAGTCGGGCGCAATAATGCCGATAACTTACAATTGCTCCAACTAGCCGGTAAGGAGGATTATATTTTAAAGGTCAGCACTCATCCGGGACCGGTCGGACTTATCCCGGGACGGGAAAAAGTAGATAATGACCTTCTTGGTTATGCCGGTGCTATCGTAGCCCGCTATAGTGATGCTCATGATAATACAAGTGCCAGGATCAAAATAACCCGGCCGGGTGATACGGCGGAGGAATTTATAGAAGTAGTTCCTCTATCTCCTGACGAAGTTACCCCGACTATATAGTAGAGAACTACTCCTGCCCCGGGGTTGTGGGGCAGGCTCGAAGGGTTTAAGGCGAAGGATCATTTGAAAATGCTGGGATCAATAACTTCAAACATAGCCTGATAGCCTTTTTCGGTAGGATGTCCGCCATCAGCGAGCAGCAGTTCGGTGCGCATGCGGCCATTACTATCGTAAAAGGCCTGCGCAAAATCTATTATTTCGATATTATTTTGGCGAGCATAATCTTTCATCCAGACCCGGATGCGTTCAATCAGCCTTTCGAATTCAGGTTCGTCCACCACGGTGGGAATTCCCAGGATGACCTGGATGTCATTTTCCCTGGCTTTTTCAATCATAGCCCGTAAATTCCATATGATCCTATCGAAGGATTCACGCAGAAGGACGTCATTAATCCCACCCATGATGATCACATGAGTGGGATGATTTTTCAATACATGCCGGTCAAAACGTTCCAGCATTTCCGTAGTCGTATTTCCATTGATGCCGCGATTGATTATCTCACCTTCGATATTTCCGGAAAGCATCTGAACCCAGGAATAAGCCGGTCCGAAAGGGAAGCCATAAGTTATACTATCCCCCAGGCACACTATTTTCACGTTAGTTTTATCAGTCATAAACATAACCTTTCATGGGCGGACCTGATGGGGCAGGCCCTAATATGTTAAACCGGTCTACAGGGCTGTCGTCCTATAGACCGGTTTAACGTTTCCTGTATTTTGCATTACCTTTACTCGATATGCTCTATTTTCCTGCTATCTCTTCCATTCTTTTTATTACCTCATTCAATTTATTAATATTATTCCCATAGCCAGCCCAGTCGCCCTGGCGCAGCAGTTCATTGGCACTGTCGTAGTAATCGCGGGCCTGCTGGGCAAGCTGTTTAATATCATTTCCTGCAACCTCGTTTTCTTGAGTGGTAGTAGTCCCCGGAGTTTTAGGTGGACTCTCGCCGAAAAGTTTTATCAAGGCTTCGTCCAGTGAAGGCTCCATTACCACTTCATTGCCATAAGCAGCTATAACCCTTTTCAATTCCGGCATTTTACTACTCTGAGCCTGCAAGTAAAGCGGCTCGATATAAAGGATGGAATTGTCTATGGGTATCACGATCAGATTACCCCGATAAGTTTGTGAGCCCTTTTGATCCCATAGGGTCAATTGCCTCGATATTTCGGTATCCTGGCTGATACGGGCTTCAATTTGCATAGGTCCGTATACGGTAGCCTGTTTGGGGAAATTGTACACCAGCATTTTACCATATTCGTCCCCGTCCATCCGGACGCACATCCAGGCAATCATATTCGGTCTGCTGTTCGGGGTATAGGGAAGCATTAAAATATATTCAGCTTTCGTTTCGCCCGGTAACCGCATGATTATATAATAGGGGTCAACCTTGGTTTCCTTGCCCTCAACGATTTCTGAAGGTATAACCCAGTTATCCTCTTTGTTATAGAAAACATAAGGGTCAGTCATATGGAAGGTCCGGTACAGGTTGGCCTGAATGGTAAATATATCTACCGGATACCTGACATGAGCCTTTAAAGCTTCCGGCATGGCTGACAGCGGCTGATAAACTTTCGGGAATATTCTGGCATAACTTTTAATTATCGGGTCAGTAGGATCGGCAACATAGAAGTCCATTTGTCCCGAGTAAGCATCACACACCACTTTAACTGAATTTCGGATATAATTGTTTCCCTGATTGTCAAAAGGTTCAGAATACGGATATTTATTGGTGTAAGTATAAGCATCCAGCATCCAGTATAATTTCCCGTCCTTGCCGATAACAATGTAGGGGTCTTGGTCATATTCCAGGTAAGGCGCTATTTTGCTTATACGCTCAACAATATTACGATTGTATAGAATCTGGCTGCTGTTGGTTATATCCGATGACAAAATGATTTTGTAGTCTTTCAATACCCAGGCCATTAATAAACGTCGCCCGAATGAATTAACCTTTACCCCGTTTTGTCCTTTGTAATTCGTATACATATTCTGGGTTCCCATAGGATAGTCAAATTCTTTCTGTTTAGTGTTGACTATTACATAATCATTGGTACTCTCTCCAAAATAAATCTCTGGCCGTTTCAGAGTAAGATCGGTACTGAACTGAGGTGGAATGTCCTTGATAAACATAGTGGGAAAGCCTTCCTGGGCTATTTCATTGACCGGGCTCATGGCTACGCCATAACCGTGAGTATACATTAAACGCTGGTTTATCCAGGTCTTAGCCCGATCAGGCAAATTATTTCGTTCTAATTCCCGGGCCGAAAGCATGACCTGGCGATACTTGCCATCAATAATATAGCGGTCAATATCTAAATCATTAAAAACATAATAGGGCCGCAGTTCCTGCAAACTCCGATAGGTATCGGTCAGAGGCTGCCAGTCCCACAGGCGGGTGTTTTCAATCGTAGTCTGGTTTTGCAGGTCCGACATAGTTAAATTATAGGCAATGTTAAACTGGCGATTATCTGCTTTATCGAGCATATAGGCCTCACGGGTAGCTTTAATGGACCTTTGAATATAAGTTTTTTCCCGATTGAATTCATTGGGCTGAACCACCACTTTTTGAATTATAACCGGGTATATCCCGGTTAAAGCAATTGATAGTACCAGCCATGCCCCGATACTATACGCCACCCATCTTAGCCGCTTTACAAAAATATTTAGAATAACAACTAACGCTACCAGTAAAGCCACCACCATTAAAATCCGATAAGCCAGCAGCCTGGCATGGACATCGGTGTAACTGGCACCATATATTAATCCCCCGTTTGAGACCAGAATGCCGTATGACGCAAGTTTATAGCCCCAGGCTTTGAGGGCAATAATGAGGGCTATAAGTACGGCTATATGACTTTTTCCGAAGGTAAACTTTTGCCAATCCGCAAAAATTAAATCGAAAGAAGCATCCAGTAGATAAACCACTCCGGTAAGCACAGTAGTTAAAACCAGAGCCATCATCAAGGTACCATATACGAATTTGTAAAAAGAGAGATTGAATACATAAAAACCGATATCCTTATGAAAAACCGGATCTGTAGTTCCAAAAGGAACGCGGTGCAAATACTGCTGGATGATTATCCAGTTATCGGCTGAAACCGAGCTAACCATTAACGCACCTAAAATGCTCACCACGAGCATTATCAGGTGGGCCGAACGGCTGCTCATAAATTTGCGTAAAGGCGATTTTTCAGGATTCAGATAAATGATCTCACGACCGTCGTCCGTTTCCGGAGGACGCTCTCCTATTCCGGTGCCTTTGCGGGCAATAGACAAATTAATATACAGGAGCACAAAGGCAAATATAAAGAGCACGGCATATAAACCTGCTTTGTTCATGATAATAGTAGTAAAAGCAGAAGAAAAATCTACTGCCTGAAACCATAGCCAATCACTATACAGTTTGGCCAGCGTGGAAATCACCCCAATGGCTACCAGAATCAAAATAATTTTAATAGTGCTCTTTAGAGATCCTGTATTCATAACTACTCCTCCTTAACTTAACTGATTTAATATATACCTTTTAAAAGAGTTTCTCTGCGTAAATCGGAACATCCACAATCCTTCTGCACCGGCAGGTCTCTAATCACCTGCATGAGCAAACTTCCGATAGCGCAGCTTTCAGTATAGAACAATTCCCGCAATTTCTCATGCCGCCACGGGGTCACTATCCCTTCCGCATAGTTTACCACCAGATACAAGCCGGCATAGCAGGCCCCGATTTCCCGGGCCAGATATACTTCCGGACAAATACTTTGTCCTACCACGTCCGCTCCGGCCATCCGGAAAAGATTTATTTCACTGGGGCTTTCGAAATGATGTCCGTCCGTGTTAACATAAACACTGCGGTCAAAAACACGTCCGTCCCAATTCTCACTGCATACTTCGCTGATGGTTCGCCGCATCTGAGGGCAGATAGCGTCACGCATGATCAAGAGGTAGTGATCTTCCAGGCCTACATCTTTGCGCAAGGAACTATCCAAATAATCATGGGGTATGACCAGATCACGGGGATTCAAAAGGTGGTTGACGGCACCCACTCCCCCTTCGGCCAGAACCCTTTTTACCCCTGCATTTTTAAATATCCAGAAAACTTGACGGGATGCATCGGCCCGATTAACTCCCCGCCTCCAACCGTGCATCTTGCAGGTCAATACTCTCTTCGCTTGTTTATCGCCTTGAATCGTAAAAATTTTAAACTCGGGACTTTCCCCAAAGGGAGTATTGAAAACCATGCCGTTTTTTTCAACCACGACATCATTAAGGCCCAATGCCTCGGGCAAAGCAATGCTTAAAGTGCTGGAACCACCAATAAGTCCTATGTCACATTGAGGTATATTCATATTTCCTCCCCTTAATCATTATTGCTATTATACACATCAAGCAAGCGATATTCCGTATCCCGCAGGGCTGGTACCCGCCCCGCATCTGCGATTAAGTTTATCATTTCCTTTTTATCCATTTTATAGACCAATCCCGCTGAACGCACTACATTTTCTTCTATCATAATACTGCCCAGGTCATCAGCCCCGAAAAATAACGATAACTGCCCGATTCTTTTACCCTGGGTTACCCAGGAGCCCTGAATATGGTCAAAATTATCCAGATACAAGCGGGCCAGGGCTAAGAATTTCAGGTATAAAAGCGATGACATCTTATTTCCCATCAGTTCATTATGGCCGGGTTGATAAGTCCAGACTATAAAGGCGCGGAATCCCCCCGTTTCATCCTGCAACTTCCTTATTTCCCGCAGGTGATGCAAGCGGTGCTCCGGTCGGTCGATACTGCCCATCATCATGGTGGCTGTGGTTTTCATCCCAATTTCATGGGCTTTTCGCATCACATCCAGCCATTCCCGGCTCTTTATCTTATTAGGGCTGATCTGGCTGCGAACTTCATCATGCAATACCTCCGCCCCTCCCCCCGGGAGTGAATCCAGACCGGCAGCCTGCAGTCTTAAGAGGGTTTCTCGGACGGTCAGATTGGAATTACGGGCAATGAAGGTTATTTCCGGTGCGGTAAGGGAATGAATCGTTATATCGTAACGGGCTTTTATCCCCCGAAACATCTGTTCAAAAAATTCAATGGTGAGTGATTCATTAAGCCCACCCTGTATCATCAGCTGGGTGGCGCCCAATTGCAGAGCTTCTTCGATTTTAGCATAGAGCGTATTAGTGTCTATAACATACGCATCGGTATCTTCCGGCTTACGATAAAAAGCACAAAATTTGCAGCCACAGGAGCAGATATTGGTATAGTTAATATTACGGTCGATAATAAAGGTGGCGCTATTATCAGGAAATCGTCTTTGCCGTACCTGATCTGCCGCCTTTCCAACCTCGAGCAGGTCGGCTTTTTGGTAAAGATAAGCGAACTCTTCTTCATTCATCCTGCGGCCATCCAATATTTCACTAAACAATTGGCGTGTTTCCACAAAATCCTCCCGGCGGTAAGACCTGATTCAAATCCGCCCTGCGGGCCGAATCGAGCCTGCCCTTTTTAATAAAATGTACTTTTATGGGCTTATATTTAAATTGCCCCTATATATCGAGAACTTGCAAGGGTGGTATTTCATCCAGCAACCCCTGCTCAAAAGCCTGACGGTAATATTCCAATAACCCTTCCTGCTTTCCGGCATCAAAGTCGAACTTCAGACTATTGAAATAATCGACCAGATAATCAGCCGAGAACTCTTCCCATTGCGCAGCTTTTTCAGCTACCGCCTGAATATTAGCCAGGCTATAGTTCATAGATTCTATAAACATATTTTTAATCAAACGCACCTGGTCAGGTTGACGGTTTACAAAATCTTTGCGAATTGCCCATACCGCAAAAACCATAGGCAGTCCGGTGAATTGCTTCCACTCATTGCCCATATCGTAAATATACAGGCGTTCATCAGGACGATATTTTGCCCTCAAGGCATCATCACCGATTAATAAAGCCGCATCAGCTTCCCGCAGCATGGCACCTAATTCCGGTGCAGAGGTAAAATATTCAGGTATAATGCCATAATAGCGCGACATGATGATACGCACCAATCCCACCGAAGTGGCTGAAATATTAGTAAGGGCTATTTTTTTACCATGCAGCTCCTGGATGGGCAATTTGGAAAACAAATAGATGCTTTTTACGTCACCATCGGCGCTGATGGAGATATCGGGCATTATTACATAATCTTTATAATTTCTGGCGTAGGCGATGGAGGATATAGGGGCCAGATCCAGCAAATTATCCTTCAACATGCGGTTTAAATCGGTGGGATTACCTTTAATAAGGTCAACTTCCAGCAAAAACTTTTTTTCGATCAACCCGTAAAAAAGCGGAAAACAGTTAATAAACTGAATATGCCCTACTCTTGGTCTCATTACCTCACTCCTAACCAATTATCCTCTTTATATCCACAACAATAATATCATTGCCTGCCCTACGGCCTGGCATTCCCCAACTCCTGCATTTCCCTATTAACCATCCATGCCCCAAGGACACAACCACTAATGAAAATGCGTCATCCTGAGTGTTAACGAAGGATCCTTCCCTTGTTAATCATCAATATCGGCAAGATTCTTCACTGCGTTCAGAATGACAAGAACAGTATTTTCCTATTAATAAGTCCGAATAATATTGTAAAGCGTGTCCCTCTCGGTCGGAATATACCCGGCTTCGGATATGAGCTGAATAATATGCTCCCGGCCTATACCCCGGTCAGTAGTAGCGCCGGCGGCATGCATTATTCTTTCTTCGACAATCGTACCATCCAGATCGTCAGCACCGAAATACAGAGAGATCTGGGCTATGGGAATACCCAGCATTATCCAGAACGATTTAATGTGATCGATATTATCAAGCATCAGCCTGGAGATAGCCAGGGTTTTTATATCATCAAGTGCAGTAGTTCTCTTAATATTGGCCATATGTGTATTCTCGGGCAGAAACGGCAGGGGTATGAAAGACTGGAATCCGGGGACCTCATCCTGCAGCTCCCTGAGTTTCAACATATGGTTAATTCTATCTTCAATCGTTTCCACATGTCCGAATAATATGGTGCAGTTGGTTTTTATCCCCAGTTCATGAGCCACACGGTGAACTTCGAGCCAGTCTTCACTCATAGCCTTTTTAGGGCATAGAGACCGGCGCAGATCATCATTGAAAACTTCCGCGCCTCCCCCTGGCATCGAACCAAGTCCGGCATCCTTTAATATTTGTAAAACCTCCCGTACCGACAAGCCTGCCATACGCGCAAAATGAAAAACTTCCACTGCGGTAAAGGCCTGGATATGAATATCCGGGTAGGCCTGATGCAGCCTCTTAATTACATCCACATAATAATCAAAAGGCTGGTCCGGATGCAGTGCGCTGACTACATGAAATTCGGTAATGCCATAATTTACAGCTTCAGCGCCATAGTCGAATGCCTCCTGCGGACTCATGCAATAAGCATCGGCATCTTCTTTATCAACTCCGAAAGCACAAAATTTACATCTGGACAGACAAATATTAGTCAGGTTAATATGACGGTTCACATTAAAAAACACATGGCTGCCGGATTTCTCGATCTTTTTTTGCCGGGCCAGCCGCCCAATAGTAAGCAAATCATGGGATTGATATAAATACAGCCCGTCATCGGCAGACAGCCTGATGTTGTTCTCTACTTTCTCTGCAATCTCCTGCATCCTTTTTTCCATAATTTATCCCCCCGCCTATCTTAAGACTATTATAGCAAATCAATACCATATATGTTGGCTATGACCTTTTTTTCTTCAGCACAGGACCACTTGGCAGTCAAATGGCTAAAACCAGCCAAGAAAAATACAGGTCTATAAACCTGCTTAATGATGTTTGCGGGTCAAAAAGTGCGTTTGGAAGAGATTTTGGACATTTGGTTGTCAATTTGTGGCAACATGTCCATATGGAGTTGCCGCTTGGCGGTTAGTCACCTCGCTTTTCGAAAG
Source organism: Syntrophomonas sp. UBA5288 (assembly GCA_002408445.1). Classification (GTDB taxonomy): domain Bacteria; phylum Bacillota; class Syntrophomonadia; order Syntrophomonadales; family Syntrophomonadaceae; genus UBA4851. The sequence continues at coordinate 1,955 of DHSK01000036.1, read as the reverse complement.
GGGGGTGACGCCTATGGTGACATGGAGCGGACTCATGGGTTTTTCTCAGTCATTATCGGGGTTATTTCTTGTGTACTCATAGTAAATAAAATGACCGCCAATTTATTATTGGCGGTCTAGTTCTAAATATCTCGGACTAGCCGCCTGACCAAAAGCGGCAACTCCTTTATTAATTCAATATTAACATTGAGATTTCGTATAGTCAAATACATGTTTTATTTTTTATTTGTACTGAGGAGTTTAATTTCTACTTATCCAACGCGGAGCAAACGATCATATCCACCAGTTCTTCAAAGCTTATATCTGCGGCCCGGGCGGCATCCGGTACCAGGCTCATTTCGGTCATGCCGGGTATGGTGTTTATCTCCAGTACATAAGGATTGCCTGCTTTATCCACCATAAAATCAACCCGGGCAAAGCCGAGGCATCCCATAGTAATATAGGTTTGTTCAGCCAGTTGATTGACTTTGTCCCTGGTCTCGGTACTGATGCGGGCAGGTATTATATGGGCGCATTTGCCCGGTGTATATTTGGCCTGGTAATCGTAAAACTCATTCTCCGCAGTGATTTCGATAACAGGTAAAACCTGGGGTTTGCTGTTACCTATAACCGCTGCCGTTAATTCGATGCCATCAATATATTTTTCTGCAATTATCTCCGTATCATAACGAAAAGCGTTTTCTATAGCCGGTACTAACTGATCAGCCTGCTTCACTATATAAGTACCGATGCTGGAACCTTGACTGGAGGCCTTTATAACCACCGGCAGGCCCAGTTTATCCATCAGGTCGCCGGCAATCTGTGCCGGATTATCATATTCCCACTTTTTAAGTATGGTAAAAGGTGATGTAGGAATACCTTCATAGCTCAACAATTTCTTGGTCAGCACTTTATTCATACAAACAGCACTGCAGGCTACACCCGACCCGGTATAGGGAATCCCCATTAATTCCAGCATACCCTGAACTGTACCATCTTCGCCTTTATTACCATGTAACGCAATAAATACCACATCCGGAGCAATATCCTTAATAGCAGCTGCTGATTTACTATTCATATCCAAAGTAGATACATTGTAACCTTTATCTTGCAAAGCCTTATAAACTGCCTGGCCGCTGCGCAAAGAGACCTCTCTTTCCGTCGACTCCCCGCCCATCAAGACCAATACTTTAATATTCTTCAACCCAAACCACCGCCTCAACATAATGTTAACAAGTATTAATTATAGCTCTAACATTAGAGTATGTTAAATACAAAAATAACTTTCAATCAGTAAAATAGAAACTTTGATCATTTTATAATTTCATATTTGCCGATTAACGGCAATGGTTTTGCTTCTTTACGTGCTGCATTTACTATACCCATAACGATCAGGATAAGAACAAAAAGATTCCCCAGAGGAAGAATTACAAACCAGCCTATGATGGGAATAATTGTTCCTACCACATTAACGATTAACGCCGTAAGGAATAACAGCAGGCCCTGGTTGGCATGATACATGGCAAACTTGGAATCACGTGCGGCCAGCAACGGAATAAAGAACAGGATGTACGCCAGTATACCCATAACCATATTTTGTTCGGCATCCTGACTATTGATTTGAACTGCAGCGCCGCGATTTTCTTCACTTTCCATTATTCTCACCCCCAATTATAAATATGAATCCAAAAGATAATTGTGAACCAGTATTTTAATCGTTATTTATAACCGGGAAAAACCCAGCCCTGAGGCCCGCTCCTAACGTCGGGGCCGTAGGGCAGGCTACGGACTATGATATATACTCTATTTTCATAAATAATTGTGGTTTCCGGCTATGGGGGTTAATAAAAAAATACCAGATTTCCGTCATAACATCGAAAATCTGGCATTGGTCTCAATAATGTCTTTATGCGTTTTTGAACTTATTTCCCGGCTAAAAAAGAGTACAGCCGGTAGCCTCCACTGATATTCTTAAC
>DHSK01000185.1 GCA_002408445.1 Syntrophomonas sp. UBA5288 | reverse complement strand
CCCGCCGGATCGTCGGAGGGCAGATTAATCTTCCGGCCGGTGGATAGCTGGCGCTCCCATTTCTCCAGCCCCCACATATTGTTAAACAGGTCTCTCTTCAGAGTGTTGATCATCATGTTATTGGTTATACGCACTTTAGTCACCTACCTAATTTTTATATCTTTCTAGCGGCCTACCACTCCGAGGCGGTTGATGAGGACGTCCAGCAGTTCGTCAATTGCGGTGATATGCCTGGCTGCCGCGTTATAGGCCTGCTGGAATTTTATCATGTTAGTCATTTCTTCATCCAGAGAGACTCCGGAAAGATTCTGACGTTTATTTTCCAACTCGGAAAGAAGATTGGTCTGGTTCGTCACCATGCGGGCGGCTTCCTGGCTTTTGACCCCTACGGTAGCAGCCATGCTGCGCCAATAGTCGTCGGTGGTGGCATCTTTGACCATCATGGTCTTATAGTCTTCACCCTGGTTAATGAAATCTTTTATCCCGGTAAATTTGCTGTCATCGGAACTGAAGGTAAAGCTGGCTTCTGTACCGGTCTCATTTGCCGTCACGCTTACTTTTCCATTCAATATGGTATTATTTATAGCATTCTGGATCCCGGCCTGAATATCTGCCCAATCGTCTCCTGCTGCAACGGCATATTGGAGCTTATACACCTGTCCGCCATATTCAACCGCGAAACTCCAAACATCACCAGTTGTTGGAAGAGCTTTAACATCCGTTGTTACCGTTAAATCCTCACTATTCAATGATTGCTTAAACTGGGCGATAGCCAGAGCATTGGCCCCGTCTCCGAAATTATTTTTAGTACCGTCGGCGTTCCAGGTAGGTGCGGCGGCGGCAGCGATATTCTTGCTATCATTAATGATCAAGCTATTGACCGTCATGTTCCGGGCCCAGTAGTCGTAACTATCCACCGGCTCCGGAGGCATTTCAAAGAAATTAGTATTGTCCGCCTGACTCGATTTGTTATTGAGACTGTAACCATTTTTATGAATTTCATTGGTCTTCATTACAATGGTTTTGGCCAGGGTATTTAACTGGGAAATCAAATTAGGGATAGTTTCGGTATATTCGGATGGGGTATTTTCCTGATCCAGTTCAGTCTGACCCCTTAAGTCCAGCAGCCCGCGCAACTGACCGCTGTCAATGGTGGCCTTGACGCCGGTGTCGGCCCACTCCACCAGATACATACCGTTTTTGTCGACCTCGGTAGTCAGCTGGTTGTAAGATACTCCTTCTACCAGGGTGCGTCCGCCCAACTGTACCGTGACCATGTTTTTGCTGTCGATATTTATCTTAGTATCTGCCAGTTCACTGAGCTGGTCCAGAAGCAGGTCCCGTTTATCCAACAAATCATTAGGCTGTTTGCCGGCAATGGTCAGAGCCAGAATCTGCTGATTCAAATCCCTTAGTTGTAAAGCGCTCGAATTAATTTGATCCACACAAATTTTTACGTTGGCATTGGTATCTTCACGCAGTTCTTGCAATTGGCTGTAAACATGCTGGAAAGTATCCGCCAATGCCTCGCCTCGCTGGGCAACTACGGAGCGCACGGCCTCGCTTTCGGGACTGCCGGATAAATCCTGCCATGACTGCCAGAATTGATCCATAACTGAGCGCAAGCCATTATTGGAAGGTTCGCTCAGTATGACCTGTATTTTATCCAAACCGGTCTTGACTGAGTTCCAGTAACCGGAAGTTTTATTTTCATTGCGAATCTGATTATCGGTGAAAGCATCCCTGATCCGGTTTACTCTGGTAACCTCTACCCCGGTACCAATCTGGCCCGGTCTGCCATCCGAGTTCAAGGTAGGTGCGTACCAGGGGGTAGTAGTGACGACCTCCCCCACCTGCCGGGTATAACCAGGGGTGTTGGTATTGGCAATGTTATGCCCGGTGATGTTCAGAACCGTTTGATTCATCATCACCGCTCGTTTACCGATTTCAAGTCCCAAAAAAGTAGTCATGATTTAAAACCTCGCTATCTTAAACTCATTTCTCAGGCTGCTCAAGGTGGGAGCAGGCCTCAGGGCCGGGGGATTTCCGTGGTGTATATTGCACCGACCCCTTACCACCACCGTAGGAGGCCCTACGGTCTGTCATTCTGAACGTTAGTGAAGAATCTTTCCATCTCGGAACTGAAAGATCCTTCACTTCGTTCAGGATGACATCATTGCGCCGGCCTACAGGGCCGGGGGTTTTTGAATTAAGCCTTTTTATCGAGAATGCTTATATGGGGACGCAGGGGGTCTTCCTCGGACTGAAGGCCTTTTTCAGAATAGGTCCCGGCCACATCTCCATATAAGACCGACTGTATTTCATCGATATAATTCAATGATTGATTGATGAGCTCATTATTGTTGGAATTGATAACTCGCAGGCGGTCGAGATTATAACTCAGCCGCTCTATTTCATCCTTGCAAGCACCATACGAGTCGGAATGTTCCTCCTGCAATTTTTCCAGTATGACTGCAACATTTAATTTATCCGGGGCAATCCCCCAGCGGGAGGCAATTTCCTCCTGTAACTTAAAGCGGGCACCTTCCAGTTTCTCCAGATTGGAAACAGTGATGCCCTCTTTTTGTATCAGTTTATCCAGTTCTTGGACTCGTCCGGATATTATCAGCTGCTGCTTGGCCTGCCCCACCTGCACCAGCGTATCCAGTATCTGATTAATACGGGCAGTCGTATCAGTAAAAGCCGGAAGCAGCTTATTCATAGTATCACCTTTCTTACACCAGGGTATCAACGATGGCCCGGGATATCATTTTTTCAGCTACTTCATCCGAGTTGATTTCGTAGGTACCGGCCGACATACGCTCTTTTAACTCATCGACTTTATCAGTACGTATATCCTCGGCCTGTTTGATAGCCTGCAGAGCGCGCTGTTTTATGCGGCTCTCGCCTGAAATGGCCAGCTCGTCTTTATTAAACTTTTGTTTAACCTCTTTAGTTTTGTTTACGGTATCATTGCTGACCGTTTTAGCATAAGTTTTTAGAATATTTTGGACCTGGGTATTAGAGATTATCATTTAGTATCACCTCTGACATTTATGTCTAATTATTATTTCGCATAATAGAAGAAGGCCCTTAAAGGGCCTCATTCTGTTTCTTGTATATTATGCTTTATCATACTGCTATAACCTCTTATTTTCTGTCATATCTATTATTTATCCCGGTCCTGATTTTTACTATTTAATATATGCATTTTGTCATTACGCCCGCTGCCGGAATTTTCCCTCGGAGCACGGGAAGTGCTGCCGGAAATAGCATCACGGATCTCATTGTTGATCTGTCCCAGGCATGAATCACACAGGCGCCCGCTGGAAATGCGGCGTCCACACCTTTCACATTCCATTATTTCAGTAAATCCCTTGGATTGAAGACGGCCGTCCCGTAGGAACTGGAGTATTTTTTCTTCTTCGATACCGGTTGCATCTGCTACCTCAAATACGCTGGCTCCGGGGTTGTCTCTGACATAGCGTCTGACTATATTGTATTGGTCTTCTTCCTTTTTCAGACACTTACTGCACAGATTCCGACCCTGATATGCGAAAAGCCGACCGCATTCAGCACAATTTCTTAGCTCTGCCATAGCTCTCCCTCCTGATCAATGCGAATACACGAACGTCATAATACTTTTTTAAAATCCTTTGCCGGTAGCCCAGGTTATTACAGAAACCCGTTCTGCCCCGCCTTCGAGCAATACCCGGGTGCATTCCCGGCTGGTGGAACCGGTCGTAAACACATCATCTACCAATAATATATTTTTTCTATAAATTTTTGCTTTGTCCTTTATAGCAAAGGCAAAAAGAAGATTTTTTTCCCGTTCCTCCCGCGAAAGTTCTCGCTGGGAAGGAGTTTCTTTTATTCTTACCAGGGAATGGGCGTCCATTTTAAGCCGCAGCTTATTAGCAATTTGTTTGCCCAGTACTTCGGTCTGATTAAAGCCTCTTTGTTTGAGGTTGCCTTTGGATATGGGCACCGGCACCACCAGATCAATAGGCCAGAAGCGAGGTTCGTCTTTTACTGCCGCAGCCATCATTTGGCCCATTCTGGTACCGAAATATTTACGCCCCATGAATTTAAAAATTTTTATGGCCAGGCGGTAAGAATCCTGATAAGGTCCTACGGCCCGGGCTATATGAAAAGGAGGAGAACTGTTTACACATTCCCGGCATAAGAAGCCATCCCCCGTCTCTAAATATTTGCCGCATTTGTCACATATAGGGAGGCAATCTTTCAAAGATTCCATATTTTGCTGGCAGCTATCACACCACGGCTGGTTGCTGTTGATTTTGGCCGGCTCCCGGCAAATGCAGCATTGTGATTGAGGAATTATTAAATCTAACAACAAATTTATCATCGCTGGCACCTTCTAGAATTCTACATTTCCGAGTTTTAGCCCAGATTTCCATATATTATATCATAAATATGTAGCCGTGGGGTTTATTGGGGCAGGCAAACAGACTTTGTCTTTACTTAGTATAATATCAAAAAATCTGTTTCTTCAAGGGCATAAGGAGAGTAAGAATATTTTTCAAAATTTGCTTGTCACAGGCATGAGGGGGTGGTACAGAGAATGGAAGGGTTGTGGACCATGATGCGGGCTATGATGCCTGCGCTTGTTTCCCCACTGGTAAAGTTTTCGATTATAAGCCGGTCCCTGGTGCCAAGTCTTCTCAACGCCTGACGGATGCACATCTCTACTTCTTCGTCGTCATCCACTTGCAGCCTGACCACATTAACCGGTGGTACGGGTTTCATTCTGCTGCCCCGGATGAGACAAAGCATCATGATGAGCCAGATGGCAAAACATACCGATTTCAGAATTATAACCATATGCAACCTCCTTCCCCTGCTATATAATATGCCGGAAAGAGGTTAAGTAATCACTTTTATGTTAAAAAGGGGTGGAAACAGCTGCAGAATCGCACTCAGCGGGCAACGGACGTTCGCTTAAGAAAAAGGCCGGCCGGTATACGGCATAACATGGGGAAACGAGCGCCGGCCCTGAAGCCCGCTCCTTACGTCGGGGCTGTAGGGCCTCCTACGGAGGGGGGTAAGGTGTGCAAATTCAGAAGGACAACGGGATAACCATGGGGAGACGAACCCCCCAGCCGGAGGCCGGTCTATGCCCTGCGGGTACAACTGATGTTCCCTGGCGGTCACTATTAAGGACGCAGGCCGGTGCAGAGTTGCCATTATGTCATCCTGAACGAAGTGAAGGATCTTTCGACCTCCGAATCGGGAAGATCCTTCGGCTTTGCCTCAGGATGACAAAAGAACTGTTATTCATAACGATGACATCAAGGCTTTTGCGGTGGGACATTCCCCGTTAGAGGGGGTGTCCCCGTACCTTAAATCGTCGGGGCCGTAGGGCCTGCTGCGGGGGTATGGTATGTGGGGCTACTCTTCTTCCACGATATGATTTTTGAGGGCAAAGATAGCAGCCTGGGTTCTGTCCTTAACGTTTAGTTTTCTAAAAATGCTGGTAAGGTGGTTTTTGACCGTCTTCTCACTTATAAACATGGCGTCTGCCATTTCTTTATTGGTGTTGCCTTTTACCAGTAAATCCAAAACATCAATTTCGCGCCGGGTCAGCCTGACTTCACCCGTCTTCTTCTCGGGCCGGGTCAGTTCCCGTACCAGCCGGCTCGCTACCCGGGGATGGATCACCACTTCGCCATCCATGACCCGGCAGATGGTATCGATAAGCTCACTGCCGGCCACATCTTTCAAGACATAAGCTGATACTCCGGCTTTTACCATCTCTACAACTTCTTCGTCTTCATAAATAGTTAAAGCGATAACTTTGGTGTCAGGCAATTCCCTTTTGATAACTTTGGTGGCGACAATGCCATTTGTCCCGGGCATATTTACATCCATTAGTATTACATCCGGTTTCTCTTTGCGGGCTACATTGATCGCGCCCTGCCCGTCTCCAACTTCCGTAATTATTTCTATTTTGGGATCAAGCTCTAATAGCTTGATCAGGCCCTCCCGTACCAGGGCATGATCATCCGCCACCAGCACCCTGATTCTTTCGTTCATCGTTTTGCCTCCTCTTCAACCGGAACCTTTATAATTACCTGTGTACCTGAACCGGGTGCCGACAATATATCAATCTCACCACCCAGGAGTTCGACACGTTCTTTCATTCCTATAATGCCATAGCTTTCACCGGTTTCCTTTTCGACGGAACCGGTCTCAAATCCCCGTCCATTATCTTTGATTATCAGGGTGAGTATCTCGCCTGTATCTTCCAGTTTCACCAGGGCTTTGCTTACCCCGGCATGTTTCCTGACATTGGTAAGCGCTTCCTGGACCAGCCGGAAGAGGGCAATTTCAAGGGTAAGATCATATTTTTTCTCTGTACCGAAAATCACAAAATCTATATCGAAGTTATATTTAGCTTCGTAATCGTTAAAATAATCTTTTAAAGTCCTGATCAGACCGGAATCATTTACCAAGGTAGGTTTGAGTTCAAACATTATACGTCTGATATCGGTCAGGGTCTCCCGCCCCATCTCCTTAATGCTCTCCATTTCCGGAAGAACACGTTCACCGTTATTCCGTATCAGCTGGCCGATGAGATCCAGTCTAATAAGCATACTGGCAATCCCCTGGGCCGGCCCGTCGTGCAGATCACGCGCAATGCGGCGGCGTTCCGATTCCTGGGATTGGATTATCCACATACCCATCTGCTGTTTCCGGAAAGCCTGTCCCACTGATTCCGATATTTTTTGGACATTTCCCTGCAAAATATGTAAGGCTGTTCCGGTATTATTCAGGAACGTATCTGCCTTATGGGCAATTTGCCTGAACTGCTTGAGCTGACGCAGCACTTCATCCCTTTGTTTACGGACAAAAATTTCTTTCTGCCTTAAATTAGCCAGCTCCATCTGCAAATTCTGAGCATTAGTATAAACCTGTTTTATGTCATTTTCGGAAAAGGAACGAAAATTGCTGCTTACCTCCACCAGCCGCAACCGGGCCAGTTTCTCCAATTTTTCAGTTTTATCAACCAGCTTGATTATTTCCTGAACTTCCTGGTTGATTCTTTCTGCTTCGGTTTCGAGGTAAAGGCAATGCTTCTGACAATCCTCAGCAATATCAAAAATGTTGTTACGTCCCTGTTGCAGCGTATTCACGAGTTGGGATAGAACAACGTCAAGTTTTTGCGATTGTTCAGGTCCTATTTTGTCTACATCTAACATACTTTCGTCATCGTTCACATTTATCCTTCCTCATTCGAAATATTTATTCTTTTCTTCAATTAATTCGCAATATACTGGGCAAACAGAGGGACGTTCTTTTTGTTGGCTGACTCGACGGGCCTTTTGTCAGCCAACAAAAAGAACGTCCCTCTGTTTGCCCCTCCTACAGTCCTAAATTATCGAGTATTTCTTTTTGGATACATTTCAGCATGCGTTCACTGAAGGTTTCGACATATACTCTGAATACCGGTTCCGTGCCGGAAGCTCTTACGGCCAACCAGCTTCCGTCTTCCAATTCTATCTTTTTGCCTTCCGCATCATTGCCGCCGGTGACTTTGAGACCGGCTACGTGTCTCGGATTGAATGTATTCATTTTTTCTACTATGGTATCCTTGTCCTGAGGCTTGGTTCTGATGTCTATCCGTTCACTGAACATATCGCCATACTCGGCTGAAAAATCTTGACTTATATCAGGCAGTCTCTTACCGGTCACCGCCAGCATTTCTACCGCCAGCAGGCCGGCCAGAATGCCGTCCTTTTCCGGTATATGCCCGAATATGCTCAGGCCTCCGCTCTCTTCTCCCCCTAACATGCAACCCTTTTCACGCAGGCATTCACCTATATATTTAAATCCGACCGGAGTTTCGATCACGGTAAGTCCGTTCTGGCGGGCTACCCGGTCCAGCATGTGCGTGGTGACGGCGGACCGGCAGACCGGTCCCCGGAAAGTACGGGTTTTTATAAGATGGTCCAGGAGCAGATACATAAAATGATTGGGAGTGACAAATTCACCGTTGTTGTCCACGATGCCGAAACGATCTGCATCTCCGTCCAAAGCCAGGCCGATGTCAGCCTCAGAATTGACCACCATCCGGCTCAAAGCCGACAGGTTGGCGGCGGTAGGTTCCGGCAGCTGCCCTCCAAATAATACGTCCCGGTAATTGTTTAAAGTTTTGACCTCACATCCCAGTTCACTCAGGATACGGTCCAAATAACCTATCCCGGCTCCGTACATCGGGTCTATCACTACTTTAAGCTTGCGGTCGGCAAAATGTTCCGGCTGGATAAGTTTTAAAAGGTGGTTAATGTAATCTTTTTCTATATCTATTTCTTTTACTAAATCTAACTGACCTGCTTCCTCCAAATCCAGTTCATATAGACGGCCGTTAGCCAGAACACGATTTACTTCCTCTTCAATAATCGAAGTAATATCCGGCATGGCCGGTCCGGCGTAAATGGGAATAAACTTGATGCCGTTGTACTGCGGCGGGTTGTGACTGGCAGT
>DHSK01000041.1:11404-24496 GCA_002408445.1 Syntrophomonas sp. UBA5288 | reverse complement strand
GCATCCTGCATAGCCCAGCGGACTTCATCACCGATAACCTCAGGGCCTTTGATGTAATCGCCCCACTCAGCCGTATCGCTGATGGAGTAACGCATTTTAGCCATTCCGCCTTCATACATTAAATCAACAATGAGCTTCATCTCATGGAAACATTCAAAATAGGCAATTTCTGGTTGATAGCCGGCTTCCACCAGAGTCTCAAAACCGGTTTTAATCAATTGGGTTACACCGCCGCAGAGTACGCATTGTTCACCAAACAGGTCGGTCTCGGTTTCTTCCTTGAATGTGGTCTCAAGTACACCGGCTCTGGTGGCGCCGATTCCACAGGCATAGGCCAGGCTGAGATCTTTGGTTTTACCGCTGTGATCCTGCTGAACTGCGATTAAGGCAGGTACCCCGGCACCCTCGGTATAAGTTCTTCTCACCAGGTGACCCGGTCCTTTGGGAGCAACCATGAAAACATCAACAAAAGATGGAGGTACTATTTGTCCAAAATGAATATTGAAGCCATGGGAAAACCCTAGAGCATTACCTTCCTTAAGGTAAGGAGCAATTTCTTCTTTATATACTTTGGCCTGAATTTCATCCGGTACCAGCACTTGAATGATATCACCCTTCTGGGCCGCTTCACTGACAGTCATGGGAGTAATGCCGGCGGCAATTACTTTGTCCCATTCTTTCTGGGTGGCATCATCAAAAGGTTTCCTTAGTCCGACTAGCACATTCAGCCCGCTTTCATGCAGGTTCTGCGCCTGCGCATGACCCTGCGAACCAAAGCCAATAACCGCAATTGTTTTTCCCTTGAGAAGGTCCAGGTTTGCATCTGCATCGTAATACATTTTCGCCATTTTATTATCCTCCTTATTAATTACGTCCTGTTTATTCAGGTACGTATTACTAACTAATTAATACCTGTTAAGATCGTGTTCCCCATGTTATCCTCTGCACCGGCCTGAAGGGCTATCGCCCTGCGTCCTTAATAGTGACCGCAAGGGAACATCAGTTGTACCCGCAGGGCATAGACCGGCCTACGGTTATTACTGCTGCGCCGATCCGTAGCCTGCCCTACGGCCCCGACGTTAGGAGCGGGCCTCAGGGCTGGGTTTTTACGTGTTATCCGCTACTGCGATGGATTAAACTCTTGCTATTCCCGCCGGGGACACACCTTCCTCTCGGCTTCGCTTCGCGAAGCGAAGTAAGGAATGTCCCCATGTTAGTGTTAATCATAATAAAATCAGTGTCCTTCAGTGTTGAATTCCAACCTACCGGCTGCCCCTGACCATGGCTATCTTCCCGGTCCTTACCAGTTCAATAATGCCGAAAGGTTTTAAGGAATCCTCGATAGCATCGATTTTGCCGGCATCACCGGTAGCTTCTATAATTAAAGAACTTCTGCCGATGTCTACTATACGCGCCCTGAAGATGTCCACAATTTGGACTATCTCGGCCCGATTGTTGGTGTCGGCTTTAACTTTTACCAGGACCAGTTCCCGGTCCACTGATTTTTCTTCAGTGATGTCAATAATTTTTATGACATCGACCAATTTGTAGAGCTGCTTGGTTACCTGTTCCATGATTCTGTCATCACCCTCGACCACAATGGTCATGCGTGAAACGTCCGGATTCTCGGTGGTTCCTACGGTCAGGCTGTCAATGTTGTAGCCTCGGCGGCGGAAAAGGGTAGCTACCCGGGTAAGGACACCCGGTTTGTTTTCAACTGTTACTGAAAGGGTATGTTTTTTCATGCTTATTCACCCCCCAGCATGTTGGAAAGAGATTCGCCCGGCGGTACCATGGGAAAGACATCTGCCTCCCGTTCCACCCAGAAATCCATCACTACCGGGCGGTCAGTCACCTGCAGGGCTTCATCCAGCGCATCGTCAATATCGGCACTGTTCTTGACCCGGATACCTTTGGCCCCATAAGCCTGAGCCAGTTTGACAAAATCAGGCTGACAGCTGATATCCGTATAGGAGTAGCGTCCGCCATAGAACAAACCCTGCCATTGTCTTACCATGCCTAAAAATTGATTGTTTAAAATGCATATAATAACCGGCAGTTTATAATCAACTGCTGTAGCCAGTTCCTGAATATTCATCTGGATGCTGCCGTCGCCGGCTATGTCTATTACGGTTTTGTCCGGGCAAGCGATTTTGGCTCCTATGGCAGCAGGGAATCCATATCCCATGGTGCCCAGACCTCCCGAAGTGAGGAAGGTACGGGGCTGATTAAACTTGTAATACTGAGCGGTCCACATCTGGTGCTGACCTACTTCAGTGGTTATAATAGCTTCCCCTTTCGTCTTTTCATAAATTTTCTCTATTACCAGCTGGGGCATGATACGGGTGGAGTTTTCAGTATCATATTTAAGCGGTGATTCTTCCTTCCAACGGTCGATCGTCTCGTGCCACTCGCTTAATTTCTCCACCGGCTTTAATCTTTGCAAGAGTGCCTGTAGTACCTCTTTGACCTCGCCCACAATCGGGACGCCTGCATCAATATTTTTACCTATCTCTGCAGCGTCTACGTCGATGTGAATCACTTTGGCGTGAGGGGCAAAATGTTCCAAGCTACCGGTTACGCGGTCATCAAACCTTACTCCCACCCCAATCAAAAGGTCACATTCACCAATGGCGTAATTAGCATAACGGGTACCATGCATCCCCAGCATGCCCAATGACAGGTAACTATTGCCGGGGAAGCCTCCGATTCCCATTAAAGTTGTGGTTACCGGGATTTTCATCATTTCCGCCAATTGTTTAAGCTCTGATGCAGCATTCGAACTTATGACTCCTCCGCCGGCATAGATTAAAGGGCGGCTGGCATTTTGAATCATTTCCGCGGCAGCAATCACCTGACCGGCATTTATTCCCTTCAGGACCCGATAACCTCTCATATTCACTTCATCGGGGGCTCCATGAAATTCTATTTCTTTATCCATAAGATCTTTGGGTAAATCCACTACTACCGGCCCGGGCCGGTTGGTACGGGCAATATAAAAAGCTTCCTTAATTACCCGAGGTAAATCTTCAGTACGTTCCAATAAGTAATTATGTTTGGTGATGGGTAAGGTTATTCCGGTAATATCAGCTTCCTGGAAAGCATCCCGGCCAATTTGGGAACTGACCACCTGCCCGGTAAACGCTACCATGGGAATAGAATCCATGTAAGCATTGGCAATACCGGTTACCAAATTGGTAGCACCCGGTCCGGAAGTAGCCAGACATACTCCCACCTTGCCGGTTGCACGGGCATATCCATCGGCAGCATGGGCCGCTCCCTGTTCGTGCCGGGCCAGAATATGTCTTATATCGGAGTTATAAAGGGCATCATAGATCGGAAGTACTACCCCCCCAGGATACCCAAATATGGTATCAACTCCTTCTGCTTGCAGACACTGTAACAAAACCTGGGCTCCTTTTAATTTCAAGTGTCATCCCCTCCTTGATTATCTAAATTCTGTAATATAAGTTTATTTTTATTCTCTACGTAAACTTTCCAGGACTTGAATTATAAGTTTATACAATAATAGCGGGCTATCGATGGCCCGCTATTAAAATTGCCAGTTTTTAACTATCTCTAAGAGTTGAATATAGCGCCGGTACTGGCTGATTGTACCATCTGTGCGTATCGTTTCATGTATCCAGTTTTAATCTTTAGGTCAGGTGCTTTCCAGCATAGTCGTCTTTCCTCTAGTATCGCCTCGTCCACCAGGACCTCCAGCCGATGGGCTGGAATATCTATTCGTATTAGGTCTCCCTCCTCAATTAGGGCTATTACACCACCTGCAGCTGCCTCAGGGGACACGTGTCCTATGGATGCTCCACGGGTAGCACCTGAGAAACGACCGTCAGTAATAAGGGCTACGTCTTTATCCAGTCCCATACCGGCAATAGCCGAAGTCGGAGTCAGCATTTCTCTCATGCCGGGTCCGCCTTTGGGTCCCTCATAACGTATTACGACTACATCTCCAGCTTTAATAGAACCACTTAAAATGGCCTCTACCGATTCTTCTTCTGAATTGAAAATACGGGCAGGCCCTTCATGCTGCATCATTTCAGGAGCGACTGCACCTTTTTTGACGACTGCCCCTTCTTCGGCCAGGTTGCCGAAAAGTATGGCCAGTCCGCCGGTAACGCTGTAAGGATTATCGAGCGGCCGAATTACCTCGTAATCCTGTACCGGACAATCTTTAATGTTATCGCCCAGAGATTGGCCGGTTACGGTCATGCAATCGGTATAGATCAAATTTTGGCGGGTGAGTTCGTTTAATAAAGCCTGAACTCCGCCGGCCCGGTATAAATCTTCCATATGATGATTCCCGGCCGGACTTATTTTGCATAAATGAGGAGTAGTTTCACTCAACTCGTTAAAATAAGGTAAATCAATTTTAACGCCGGCTTCGCTGGCCACAGCGAGCAGGTGCAACACCGAATTGGTGGAGCAGCCGATAGCCATATCCATGCGAATGGCATTTTTAAATGCGTTTTCGGTCATAATAGCGGCCGGTCTTATATCGTTTTTTACCAGTTCCATAATTTTCATGCCGGCTTGTTTGGCCAGTCTGATTCTTTCTGAATAAACCGCCGGAATAGTTCCATTACCCGGCAAACCCATCCCCAGTGCTTCAGTCAGACAATTCATGGAATTAGCCGTAAACATGCCTGCACAGGAGCCACAGGTGGGACAGGCATTTTGCTCCAGAATTTCGAGTTCTTCCGAGCTCATTCTGCCGCTGGCAGCGGCGCCAACTCCCTCAAACACCTGGGAGAGGCTGACTCTGGCATGGTTAACGGTACCGGCCAGCATCGGTCCCCCGCTGATAAAAATGGAGGGCATGTTCAAGCGTGCACAGGCCATTAACATACCCGGTACAATCTTGTCGCAGTTGGGGATAAAGACCAGTCCGTCAAAAGCATGGGCAGTGGCCATAATTTCAACGGAATCAGCTATAAGCTCACGGCTGCCCAGTGAATATTTCATCCCGATATGGTTCATGGCAATGCCGTCACATACGGCTATAGTCTGAAATTCGAAAGGAGTTCCGCCCGCCATTCTGACTCCGGCCTTGACTGCCTCTGCTATTTTGTCCAGATTCATGTGTCCCGGTACAATATCGTTTTTGGAATTTACGATTCCTATAAGAGGCCGCTTCATTTCTTCATCAGTAAGGCCAAGGGCTTTAAATAAAGACCGGTGGGGTGCTTTTTCGAGACCTTTTTTAACCTGTTCACTCTTCATAGAATTGTCCTCCAAGCTATCAACTAAATGGATTTATATTTATCAGCCGCCCTTAAGGCGGGAATTAGGTTATGAGCTAGGTTATTTAAAGATGACCGCTCCCGGGGAGGGTTCTTTTACTACTTCTCTGAATTCTTTTAGAAGTTGGGCAAATACCGGACCAGGTTTGCCATTTCCAACTACCCGTTTATCAACCATGCTGACAGGTATAAGTTCGGCCGCAGTACCGGTTAAGAATACTTCGTCGGCAGTGAACAGCTCATAGCGGGTAAAAACGGTTTCTTCCAAAGGAATGCCTTGCTTGTGGGCTATCTTGATAACTTCATTACGGGTAACCCCGTCCAGCAAACCGACGTAGGTAGCCGGAGTTTTTACCTGGCCGTTCTTAACAATGAAAATATTATCGCCTGAACATTCTGCCACATAGCCTTCCTGGTTAAGCAGTATGGCTTCGGCTGCTCCGGCAAATTTAGCTTCCATCTTGGCCATTATGTTATTTATATAATTCAAGGATTTGATTCGCGGATTTACACCTTCCGGGCCATTGCGTCTGGTTGGAACCGTTATTACTTCCAGGCCGTTTTCATACATTTCATCCGGATAGAGAGAAATATTCGAGGCTATGCAGACTACGGTAGGAGTGCCGCAATTAACCGGGTCCAGACCCAGATCCCCTTTACCTCTGGAAATAACCGGACGTATGTAAGCATCTCTTAAATTATTTTGGCGGCAGGTCTCTAATATAACTTCAGCCATCTCAGCTTTAGTAAGAGGAACTTTAAGACCAATCGCCTGAGCCGAGTCAAACAAGCGGTCTACGTGTTCCTTTAAGCGGAAAACGCTGTTGTAGTACGCTCTTATCCCTTCAAAAACCCCATCACCATAAAGATAGCCGTGATCAAAAACGGAAACCCGTGCATCTTCTTCATCCACAAATTTGCCATTCAGATAAATTTTCATTCCCATCCGTACCACTCCTTAAAAATATATATTTATTCTGCTCTGCCCAGGATAAAGAGCTATCATCCTACAGAACAACCTACGTCTTGGAGATAAAAAAAGATATAAAAAAACCCCTCGTCCAACCCTTATCAGGGACGAGAGGTATTTTCCCGCGGTACCACCCTGCTTGTTGCATTAATAACACAACCGCTTGCAGCATGCTCATACGAAGATGCTAACTTATTAACGGACTTGATTGCGTCCGGCACCACCTACTTGGTCCTGGGACCTTTCAGATAGCAGCTCCGGGACGATCACCATGCCAAATGTTGATACCGGTTTCCAGCTACCCCGGCTCTCTGTAATCCAACGATTTGTATGTCGGTTCCCTTCATTGCTCTTAAAGTGTGAAGTTATTATTTATCAAGTATATTTAAACTGCTAATCGCTGTCAACCTTAATTTTATTATTGGCCTTCTTTTTTTAGCTCTACTTTGCGCATATATTCCTTAAATTTGATACGGGTCAATTCGCCTTCTTCCAGACAATGTTTTTCTTTCTGCCGCAATTTCTTAAACATAGTCCATAACAACCTGGTCCCTTCTTCGGTCTGGCATGCCTCCCAGGGGCTCATTCCTCTTAAAGTGGGAAGATGGGAATAATACCATTTGTTAAGATAGAGTTCCTTAATGGTTTCCTCCAAAGCCGGATGCTTTTTCTTTACCTCATCGGTCAATATTTCAAATATACCTTCTTCCCTGACTTCCATTCCGTCGAACTCCAGATTATCGTACATTTCTTCCTCGAATATCTGGCGGGCTTCACCCATGTCCTTTTCCCCAAAGGTAGAGAGTGTTACCAGATTTGATCCCAGCATATACTCAGCCAGAAAAACCGGTTCTTCCGGCTCGTCAGCCATTTGATAGAACAACCCCGTGTTTTCGTTAAGATTGAACTCAATACTGGAAATTTGCCGCAGCCTACCCAGCACCTCTCCGCGGTGTTTAACCAGATAACGGGCAGTTATAAATCTTAGGCCATCATCACAAAAAAGCTCATTATCCTCATTCAGCAAAACATCTTCAAAACTGGCATACTGACCGGCCAGATAACCAAAGGCAGTAATAAGACTTACCTCATATTCACCCATGTACCTGAGCGGATCGATACGCTCACCGGTAAAGAGAGTATCAAAATCATTTATGGTGCTTTGTTTCTGGGCTATGACGACAAACTCATCCCCATTTATGACCATATCTGCAATTACACCGGTTAAAAGTGAAACCCCGTGGTTAAAATCATCTTCAAAACAGGTAACCCGCATATGAATTCCATCGGGTAATTCTTCCACCTCACGAATATTATCGATTTGGTCTATTAAATCAAATAGAACATCCATATCAGTAATATCATAAACCCGGCATTTAACCCGGCAGATATACGGATTTAATTCCTGGGTGGAATTTATCTGTTCCTGGCTGTATTTTCTCATATCGCGGACACACCAGCGATTTTCTTCCCGTATAATAGTAAAGCGATATTCACTCTTCCATACGTCACCATCACTAACCGTTACCGCATAAGCCATTACATCGACCATATTCTGGGACCCGCTGACCTCGGTGACCTGTCCCTCCAGCAGCAACACACCTGGTTTGATGATGTTTTTAAAGTTGCCGTATATCATTCGTTTGGAAAACCGATTTTCCGCCCATAATGAATCGATATAGCTATAATCCTGATATCTCAAAGCATGAAAAAGAGTGTTTATTAATTGGCGGGGGGTTAGTTTGGCGGAAAGTTTTTGTACCAGTTTCTTAATTTTCACCTTTTCTGAATCAATCTGGTAATCCAGATACTTCTGATAAAGAAATTTGCCCAGAGCCGGGCGAGTCATACATCTTATATTAAATTTATAGGAATCCTGAATCAACGCACAAGCTTCGTCGTAAGTTAATTCCACCATATCGGTAACAGCCTGACGTTCTTCTATATATTCATTACGCGGCATATCTTCTATAACGAAAAAGCTATATACGCCATCGGAACTAAAGGTCAGGTAAAAGCCTTCCACGTATACCCCTTTTCCCCCTGTGTCCCAGGCTATGTCAACCGTTACTCTTCCCGCATGGCGGCTGCAGGTGGCATAAGCTTTATAAAATTTGCCCTTAAATAGGGGCAAAGGCGCTATATTTATTCCTGCCATGCTGTATTTGTCCAGGGCGCGGTTGCAATAGTCTTCCAGTTCACGATATTCCAATTTTAAAAGATAGAAAAATTTCACCAGTTCAGCCTGATAGAAAGAAGAAAAGGCTTCAACTACGCTGCTTCTTAATTCATAAGGAATCTCTTCAAAAAGTTCTAGGGCAAATAATCTGCCTTCATTGTCAGTCAGCAGTTTGATAATATCATTTGATAAGCTTTTAAGCATATTTCTCGGAAAATATTGTTTTTTGTTTTTTTTCATGTAGTAAGGCTTTCTCCCAATCGTATTAATGGTAACTAATCTACTAGTAATTTATCATTTTAGAGCAACGATAGCAATTGAGTAATTTTTCTACAATTATTTCCACGAATATGATATTTTTTGTAATTCATCGATAATACGGAATAATATTTTAATTTTTTCAACAATATAGGCAGGAAGTATTATAAAAATGCCGAATATTGAACGAATTAACAGTACCATGTTTTAGGTTATTTAAGGTGATTAAATGCGACGAGTCAAAATTGCAGAGCTTAAATTAGGTATGATAGTTGCCCGTAACATATATGATAGTGACGGGCGCATCCTATTACACACCGGAGTTCAATTAAGTGACAACTATATAACTCGTCTTAACCAGATGGGAATTGCTTCAGTCTACGTCAAAGATGAATTTGACGAATTAAATATCCCTGTAGCTGATGTGGTATCAGAACAAACCCGGGTTGAAACCATCAAGATAATCAAACAAAACTTTGAACTGTTGGAAAACAATCATAAAATCGATACCCGCACCATCAAAAAAATGGTGGATTCTTTAATTGACGAGCTTTTGGCTAATTACAATGTTCTGATAAGCCTTAATGATATACGCAGTTTTGATGATTATACCTTTGCTCATTCCGTTAATGTATGCATCCTGTCCATAATGACCGGCATGTCCCTGTTGCTTAATGATTTGAAATTAAAGGAACTGGGAGTCGGAGCCCTTTTGCATGATATCGGGAAAACGAAGATCGACAAAGCTATTTTAAATAAAGCGGGAGACTTAACTAAAGAAGAATTTACGGAGATAAAACGTCATACTCAGTATGGCTTTGAAATACTGAGAGCATATGATGAATTCCCCTTGCTGGCGGCCCATGTTGCCTATCAGCACCACGAACGCTGGGACGGCAACGGTTATCCGCGTCAGCTGGAAGGAGAGAATATTCAAGCCTACTCGCGTATTGTAGCCACCGCAGACGTTTATGATGCGCTGCTGGCAGACAGACCTTACCGCCCCTCTTATTCCATCAATCAGGCCATCACCATTTTAAAAAATATGTCCGGCATTTACCTTGATGCCCGTTGCGTAACCGCCTTGATTGCTAACATCGCAGTCTATCCGGTCGGCAGTTTAATTCAGCTTAATACCGGCGAAATCGGTATCGTGATGGACAACAACAAGGAGTTCCCTACCCGGCCGGTCGTGCGCATAATAATCGATAATACCAGACATAACCTGGTACGGCAGCATGAGATTGACCTTTCCAAACTGTCCAGCATTATCATTGTCAAAGCTCTCTCCGATGAAGACATCACCGAATTAAAAAAGGAATAGATCCTCGTATCCTGTACCGGCCACCAGGGCCGAACGCCCTGATGACCGAACGATCATCGAGGATACCGCATCAGCCACTTCTCTTCTTAACGCAATGGTATTGACGGGGGTATATTGCGGCAAATTAGATTGATAACTATACTAAACTCTGTTATTTTATGATTTATATAGTCAAGATCCGTAATGGTTATGAAAGATGGTGGTTTTCATGCATTTGCCCAGGCAAAATAAGGCGCCCATTTATGAAGCACTGCTAAGATATAAATCCATGCGGGTGGTACCTTTTGATGTGCCCGGACACAAGCAAGGCCGAGGGAACCCCGAGCTTACAAATTTTCTGGGGGAAAAGTGCCTTGCGGTGGATGTTAATTCCATGAAGCCTCTGGATAATCTGGTGCATCCCGTATCCGTAATCAAAGAGGCGGAGGAGCTGGCGGCAGATGCTTTTGGTGCATACCATGCCTTTTTTATGGTCAATGGCACCACCTCAGCCGTGCAGGCCATGATTATGAGTGTCTGTAAGCAGGGCGATAAAATCATTATGCCGCGAAATGTACACCGCAGCGCCATCAATGCCCTTATCATCAGCGGGGCTATTCCGGTTTATGTGAACCCGGGGGTAGATAAAAAGCTGGGAATATCGTTGGGTATGTCTGTTGCCGACGTGAAAAGGGCCATCAGCAAAAATCCGGATGCTAAAGCGATTTTAGTGAATAATCCTACCTATTACGGCATTTGTTCCGATTTAAGGGCCATTACCGAACTTGCTCATCTTTATAACATGTATGTTCTGGTGGATGAAGCGCATGGAACCCACTTTTACTTTGGTGAAAATATGCCGGTCAATGCCATGGCAGCCGGAGCTGATATGGCCGCCATCAGCATGCATAAAACGGGCGGATCATTGACTCAGAGTTCGTTCCTGCTCATAAGTGACCGCCTCAGCCCAGGTCACGTGCGCCAAATAATTAATCTAACCCAGACCACCAGCGGCTCCTATCTGTTGCTGTCTTCCCTGGATATTTCGAGACGCAACCTGGCTTTAAACGGAAAAAAGATATTCGAGAAAGTCACCTCACTGGCCGGCTATGCGCGGGAAGAAATTAATAAAATCGGCGGATACTACGCTTTTTCCTCCGAACTGGTCAATGCCGATTCGGTGTTCGCTTTTGACCCCACCAAGCTCTCTATACATACCAGAGAAATAGGGCTGGCGGGAATTGAGGTTTATGATATACTTCGAGATGATTACCAAATTCAAATCGAATTTGGAGATATCGGCAACATACTGGCTATTCTTTCCGTGGGGGATCGTGCCTTGGCCCTGGAACGCCTGGTATCATCTCTGTCGGAAATAAGAAGACTATATACCAAGGATAAAACAGGCATGTTTGATCATGAATATATCAATCCCGAGGTGGTGCTGGCACCACAGCAGGCCTTCTATGCCCGTCAACACTCAGTCCCCATCAAGGACAGCGCAGAGTGCATAAGCGGGGAGTTTGTTATGGCTTATCCGCCCGGTATTCCGATTTTGGCGCCGGGGGAACGCATAACCAGGGAAATAATTGATTATATTACCTATGCCAAGGCCAAAGGCTGTTTCCTGACAGGCACAGAAGATATGGCCATTGAAAACATCAGAGTAGTGGAGGAATGATAAATGGAATTATGGTACACAGAACAACACACCGAAAATGTTCGCTTTTCTATCAAGGTAGATAAGCCGCTTTATACCGGTCAGAGCGAATTTCAAAGAATTGACGTCTTGCAGTCCAGCGAATTCGGTACCTTTTTAACCCTGGACGGCCTGATGATGGTCACTGAAAAAGATGAATTCATCTATCATGATATGATTGTACATGTACCGATGGCAACCAATCCCGGGATTAAAAATGTCCTGGTCATTGGTGCGGGAGACGGCGGGACGGTGCGGGAACTGACCCGCTACCATTCCATTGCCAATATAGATATGGTCGAAATCGACCAAATGGTGGTGGAGGTATGCAAAAAATACTTGCCCCAAACCGCCTGTAAATTGGACGATCCCCGCGTAAATCTGTATTTTGAAGACGGGCTTAAATTTGTCCGCACCAAGGAAAACATTTATGATCTGATTATTGTTGATTCCACCGATCCCTTTGGACCGGGCGAAGGCCTGTTTACCAAAGAATTTTATGGCAACTGCTATAAGGCGCTGAAGGATGACGGTATCCTGGTCAACCAGCATGAAAGCCCTTATTATCAAGCGTATGCCAGTTCAATGCAAAGAGCCCATAAGCGCATTAAAGAATTTTTCCCTATTTGCAGAGTATATCAGGCTCATATCCCGACCTATCCTTCCGGTCACTGGCTGTTTGGTTTTGCCTCTAAAAAGTACGATCCCTTAACCGATATAGATGAGCAAGCCTGGAACCAACTGGGACTAAAAACTAAATACTACAATACCGATATCCATAAAGGAAGCTTTGCCCTGCCTAACTATGTCAAGGAGCTTTTGGCCGGTTCAGGGGAGTAGAAGCTTGATTTATAAAAATTCCGCCCTTAATACATAATTTTTTAAAATTACCGGCAAAGTAAGATAGAGGTGATTTGATGGAAAAATTAATTGCTTTATTTTTACTGATACTGCTGGGCGGAACTTTTATTTATCTCCTGGCAGCAAAAGTTTTTCCGTCCGTTTTAAGTAAGAAATGAAAATATTAACCGCAAATAATAACCCCTCCAACTGCAAAAAATAAGGCTAAAGGAGGGATTCATATGACAAGATATCGAACAACCGACGGACGCGAAGACTTGAAGCAAAAGATGAATTATTTTGGGGCCATGGCAATTCCCATTGCCTTCATTAACGGCCTGTTTTTCGGCGGCTATGCTCTTCGTAAAATAAGGCAGTACTGGGAAGGCGGCCCTATGGATTAACCCTTCCCTCCTTAACAGGAAACGGCTCATTCTGATCATCAGAGTGAGCCGTTATTTTTAATTCTAAAAGCATGCCGCCTTGTCCCGCATTATTAAATTTTTGTACTATTGGGTATTTAACTAATTATGGTATATTATATAAAATAATGTGGACGGTTAATACGAAAATACTGTTCTT
>DHSK01000041.1:0-11114 GCA_002408445.1 Syntrophomonas sp. UBA5288 | reverse complement strand
TCAGTTAAAAGGGGTGTTTTCTTTGGCAGGACTTGAAGATATGGATTTAAAGAACACCATCATGAATACTCTGGATATCAAAATAATTGAATACACCAAGGAGCGCGTAATCGCCAGCATGCCGGTAACATCCAAAGTACATCAACCGTTCGGGATTATGCACGGCGGAGTCTCCCTGGTATTAGCTGAGACGGTTGCTTCGTCCGGCAGTTACCAGTTTATTGATTTTCCCGCAAAATCCGCGGTAGGCCTGGAAATAAACGCCAATCACGTGCGCAGTGTAGCAGCCGGAATCATCAAGGCCGTAGGTACTCCGGTCCACATAGGCCGTACTACTCACGTCTGGGATGTCCGTATTTATGACGAACAGGAGCGTCTAACCTGCATATCCCGCTGTACCATTGCTATCATTGATAATCCTGCTAAAACTGAATAAGCCGGCCTGCGGGCTATCGCCCTGCAGGCCGGTAAGAGAGAATAAGGCTGTATTTAATTTTATACATTGGACTGATAGTTATTGTTTAAATAAGTCTGTAAACTATTTATAAGGGATTTATTCGTTTCAACAAGAAGACGAATCTTTTCTTCTTCATTTAGATTATCTTCAGTTGAAAAAGATTCTACCATAAAAAGTATATTGTGATACGCAAAACATACCTGATAGACTATCGGACCATGAAAATCAGCTTTCTCTTTTTCTATAATTCCAAATTTATCAGAAAGATTAGTCTTAGCAAAAATCAGATCCTTATTTAAATCAGCCTTAGTATAAATTATTAATACTTTAGAAACTACCTGACTATTTTTAAAAGTTAACTCGTATTGAGTTGGATTAGTCCCGTCTTCAAAAGTAGTTTTGTCTTCCTTTCCCCACCCTATGTTTTTATCAACGACTACTACAGTGTAATCCTGTAATTTTGTGATATTTGTCATATTAGGGATGTTTATTTCCTGGTTTAACTTCTCTACCAGCTGTTCAAATTGTTTTTGGGAAAAAATGGCTTTAGCTTTATTGTCATTAGTTGAACAACCCATCACTGCCATTAATAGTATGATAAAAGTTAATGCAAGAGCATATTTATATTGCTTCAACCAATCCATCTCCTAGTAACTAGATTCGATATGTTTAAAATTCCAACTATTTTTTGCCGGGGCTATAGATCCACAGGCTTTATATCTATAAAATGTGGTATCATCAGAAGTGTTTGAAACAATATAAACTGCTTGTCCATTAGAACTAACACCAGGTACATAACAAATTATTGTTCCTACTTTTCCTGCTGGAACCCGCATTGTATCTATAACTGAAGTTGAACTAGACCAATTCCTTGTGAAAGCCACTTGTATAGATGCGGTTGCGTTAATTTTCGCTATAATCGCATTTCGAACATTAGCGGAAACAGTTGCATCCCCAGAGAATGATGCATCTTTGGAACCCCCAGTTGTCTGAGAATACTGCAACGTAGCTGGTTGTGAACTTTGTCTATTATCAACCCTAGCTCTTCCTGTTTCCTTTAATTCCCACTCATAATACGAGTTATTTTGATCGTATCGAATAAAAGTTTCAGAATACATGCCTTGTGGTTGAACGTTAGATGCTTCTTCAATATTTTGTTCTGTTGTTAAATCTACTTTAGGGCTTGGTATGGTGGTCAAATCTATTTCAGTACTTTTTCCGGTTACAGTATTCATTAGATAATTTTGTACTTTAGTGTCTGAATCACCGGCATAGCAAATACTACAATACCCAAACAATAGCATCATCATCATGATAGAAATAAATACTTTGCTTTTTTTATGCATATCAATGTAAGCCTCCTTAATATTTAATGTTATTTTGAAGTATACCCGTATTTATTTTGACTTTAAATTTTTCACCTCCAACACTCGGTACCTATCATTCAAATTCGTACGATACATTTATATTAAACCATGAATATTACAAAATCTACATAACTTCCTATTTGTTACATTAAACGTCCTAAAAATTACATATTTGGGTCTAATGATGCAGATTATCGACTAATAACTGATCAGAAATGCTAAAAACAGAAAAACACCATATATAAGAATATAAAAATATGTTATTCCCAGGCCCTGTTCATAGACTGATTTACATTCTCGTGAAGGTAAAAGCAGGCTATTGTAGAATAATAATTATAGCAGGATGGCGAATGGATGTTCTCCATACACCTATCCCCTGGTATAAAAATGCTGTTACATATATAAATTGGGTGAGACTTCCAAGGCGTTAAGGTAATCGGGACAAATCCGGATGTTAGGAGTGAGTATGAATTATGGAGGAAAGCCATGTAGTTACATGTTTTGTGGAGAACAGCGGCAAAGTGCTGCTGCTCAAGAGAAGCGGCCAGGTAGGTTCCTACCAGCAGCGGTGGGCTGGGGTCAGTGGATATTTGGAAACTAATAATACTCCTCTGGCACAAGCTTTTGAAGAGTTACGGGAAGAGGTGGCTTTATACCCCGCCGATTTGACAATTGAAAAAGAAGGTGACCCTTTGGAAGTTATAGATGAGAAGTTAGGTAAGAAGTGGATAGTGCACCCGTTTCGATTTTTGCTGGACCAGGCCGCAAAAATAAAGACTGATTGGGAACATACCGAGTATCGCTGGGTAAAACCGGATGATATCGAGCATTATCAAACTGTGCCCAACTTGTACGAAGCCTGGAAGCGGGTGCAATGAACGAAACAAAGATAAGAATTGAAGGCATCCGCTCCGACCGGGTTCACGGCGCCAGTGAACTGGCTCATGCCACCTTGGGCATTTTGCAGGATGCCATCCAGGAAAGCCGGGCTAAAAGCATTCCTGCCTTCGTGATGGAAATCGAAGCTTATGCAGCCGAACTCGCCGCAGCCCGGCCGACTATGGCGGCCATAGCTAATTGTACCGGCCGCTTTATAAAATTATTCAGGCAGTTAATACAGAAGGAGCAAAGCCTGGCAAATTTAAAACTTGATTCCCGCCGAGCGATTACCGCTATCATAACCGAAATCGCCCGGGAACGAAATCAAACCCTCCAAAACGGAGCTGCTCTTATTGGCGGGCACAGTGTAGTGATGACCTGCAGTTATAGCTCTACTGTCATTGCCGTTTTTAAAATGGCTGCCGCTCAAGGCAAAACTTTCCGTGTGCTCGCCCTGGCCTCGGATGACTCCTGCTATGCGCAAATGACGATAGACCGCCTGGGTGAGAGCGGGATACCAGGAGAGGTAATTCCCGAGGGAAAACTGCCGGAGGTATTGCCCCTGGTAAACTTGATACTGACAGGTGCTGATGCCATTACGGCTGATGGCACTTTGATAAATGGCAGCCCCAGCCTTGTCCTGGCCCGAGCTGCACACGACCGCAAATCGCCTCTGCCCTTCTATGCGGTCTGCGAACCTATGAAGTTTACCCCTTCTATCCCCCCGGCTCTGGAACCCGGTTTCGATCTGATCCCGAGTGCATTGCTGACCGGAATTATCAGCGTAAAACGCTAGAGTGACCTGCCATTAACTGGACGGCCATTGGCCTGTTTCAAGCAATATTTTTTTCATCAAATCAAAATGAGCAGTAATAAAGGCGCACATATCAACTATTCGCTGTTCGGGAGCAGCAGCAGGGTCAAAATCTTTGGCTTCCGCCAGGGCATATATTAACCTTAGATTACCATCACTTAAGAGCGCCCGCTTTTGTTTATTACTATAGCTGCACTTAAAATAACGATCGCATAATTCATCGTTATGAAGCATATTTGCGACCATCAGCCCAAGGGTTACCCGGGGTATGCGGTCTTTAACCATCTGATCCAGATTTGCGGCAGAATCCTTGGCCGGATCGGGCTGCAGAACATAATATTCCCAATAACGATGTACCGCGTCAACAAAGGCAGCAGCTAGCTCTTCGGTGTTTCCTCTTTCTCCATATTGCGGCAAGGAGGGGATTACCGTATTAATAGCCAGAGCATACGCCTGATCGTTCAGATTGTAACGCTGTAGTATTTTTTGTCCCAGCAAATCACTGTCTGCTTCCTCCAGGTTCAGTTCCAGAAGCATACCTATTACGTTTTCAAGTTCCAGTTCCAGATTTTCTATATCAGACTGGCCCCAAATATATTCATAACTATCAACCAGTTTGCTATTATCTTCAAACAGATTAACCCTGATAACTCTATTTTTTAGGATGGCACCGTAGCGCAGCCGTTCTTTACTACAACTCCAAATAGTCCGGTAGGAAAGAGTATGTTTATTGGTAAGAGACAACGTAATATCAACTATATGAAAAGGAACCCCGTTTTCCACTTCAAGTTTGAAAAAGAAAAAGACATCTTGAATTTTCTGCCCTGGTTGAAAATTGTACCCGGAGATAATATCCATATAAAGCCGGGTATCATCCTGAACCGAGAACTCAAAAGCATCCTGCCCGGTTTGGTTATATTGGGATTTTAGCTTTTTAGAAACCCTGGGTATTACTGCTTTAACACCATTTTCTTCGTCCAGTTGATCCTGCAGCTGTCTGGCAAAATCCCGGTCTGTCGCTACTTTTTTGGAAATCTCCATTAAGCCGGCTCTAATTTGATCGCATATTCCGGACGGGCTGGATTGAATCAGAGTCCAAAACACCCCCTGGCTGATCCAATAGTTTTTCTCGTGGTCCGGCAGAAGCTTGTAATCTACTTCATTTACAAATTTAGCGAGACAATGTTCTTCTGCGTCTTTTAACCAGGCTAAATAGGAATATCCGGATTCACCCAATTCCAAACGGTCATACAGCCCTCTGGTCGTTTCTATCGGTTCAGGGAAATACTGTTTTACTAATTGTTCCGGCGTAACTATCACTACAACCCCCCCTTTAAAAATAATTATAAATTATAGGCAGAAAATAAAACAGGCCTCTCCATGAGGCTTTAATAAACTTCAGCAATCTGTTGATTTTCTACCTGTTCTGATGGTGAGGGCTTCTTGCGCTTAATCGGGCATAAACGCCTGTTCCATATATTCAATGACGGCTTTGCCTCCTGAGGCCTCCATAATTTCCTGCTCGAAAGCCGGTTGTTTTTCCACCGGCAGCCAGCCGTCAATGGTGACGGAAGTTGTAAACCGGCTGTCGTTCACTATCAGCATATAGGGGCGCAGATTTTTTTCGAAATAGCCATAGAGATTATAATCGATTTCTATCCGGAGCCGCCGGCAATATATGTAATCCACCATATCGGCCTGGCTCAAAGCAAGTTGCACCGTCTGAGTATAGGCCCGAACCAGTCCCCCGGTACCAAGCAGAGTACCCCCGAAATAGCGAACAACGACAGCCATTAGATTTTGCAGCCCCGAATTTTTCAAAACCGCTAAAATGGGCAGCCCCGCTGTACCTGACGGTTCTCCATCATCACTGTAGCGTTCCAGCAAGCCATTTTCGCTCCTGATCAAACAGGCCCAGCAATAGTGTCTGGCTCCTGGATAATCATGCCGAATCCGGAGCAGCACATCCTCCGTCTGAAACGGATCATCTATCGGAACCAGCCGGCATATAAATCTTGATTTTTTCTCCACCGTCTCCGCCTCACTACAGGCCGAGATACTTCTAAACGAACACGTTCTGGTTTCCAAACGGCTCACCTCCCATTTGCACGCTCATGAAAAAGAAAAGTTTGCTGAGATTTTACACTAGCCTGGAATCAGTGCTATAATTGCTAATCATTAAATTTATGCAGACGCTTCAGGCGGTCCCCTTCGAAATCAGAATATTTGATTATCTCAACATCATCAATGGTCACCATGCCCTTTGTCAACAGATTATCTATTTCCAAGAGGTATCGATTAATATACTCCTCGCTGTCTACGATTTCAACGATAACCGGTAAATCAGAAGAGACATCCACCAAGCGACTGGTCCTAATTCTGGAGTCAGCCCCAAATCCTTCAATACCTTTCTGTACAGTTACACCGGCCATGTCCATTTCCTTGGCTTTCACAACCAGAACATGATATAAAGGAGTACACTTTACTCTATCGGCTTCACCGATAAAGATCCGCAGACGCCTCGCAGGACCGGAAAATTTGAATTTCGACATGCAGCCTACCTCCTTATCCAATCTTAGCCAGTACGATTCCAATACTTGTTGCCAGCAGACACAAAAACAGGTTCCCCATTATGTTGAGTAAAGCCATAAGGAAAAATCCTTCTCGCATTAACTGAACTGTTTCAAAGGAAAAAGACGAAAAAGTGGTAAAAGCGCCTCCTATGCCGACGATCAAAAATAACCGCCAATTCGTGGTAAGTAATCCGGTCTCAAACCCCTTCACCAGGAGATACCCAACTACCAAGCACCCTAAAATATTGACAAGCAATGTTCCCAGGGGAAAATTATTGAGACAGCGATAAGCAATATAAGTTGACAAAGTATAGCGAAGTGAAGCCCCTATGGCTCCTCCCACAGCTACAAAGACAATTGGCCACATAGTTTTACACCATCCATTATTACAGACTTTTCTTAATTTTTGCATAAATATTGCTATGATTCTGCTTAGTATATTTAAAAGGAAGAACCTTTATTAAAAATAAAAAATGGCGCCTATCCCGAAAGACAGGAGCCATTAGCATGGCGGTTCCGCATTTGCAGCGAGGTGAGCTCCATCACCTGAATTATATAACGATGTCTTTTGTATATTACACCCTGCCGCCACCTTATGTAAAGAATAGCCCTAATTTTCAATCTTGTTTTTACCTTTAATGAATTCTATATCTACCAAATCAGGAAATAGATAGCGCCAGAAATAGACATGGCAATGATTATCCATATAAAGGTCCTAAATAATTCTTTTTTAACCTGAGCGGTTAACTCCTCCATATTATTCACCTCCCGAAAATAAAAAAGCTTACTAAAAAGCGGATAGCTAAATAATAGCTACCCACCCTAGTAAGCCGATTTCTCAAGAAAAAAGCACCATATCCTGCCTCATACAGAACTTAGGTAAGTTTTCCTCGCTCTGCTGATTTTCATCAGCATCGCTTTGACCGCTGTTTAATATTAATTTATTTAAAAATAGCACACATATGCACGAACTGCAATAGGATTTACTGGCAGGAGGTTTTCATATATTAAAGGTATACCCTTAATTGTAATCGTCCAAAGAACCCTTCCTTTAGCCTTCTTGCATCCAGACAAGCCCTTAGTCGTATGCCGTTCCGGTATAGCTGAGCGCAATTTCGCATAGAGCCTTAACTCCTACCGTCAAAATTTTATCATTAAAGATGTAGTTGGGCGAGTGAATAGGAACAATATCACGGCCGGTAGTATCATTACCGATAAACAGGAAGATTCCCGGGATCTCCTGCTGATACAGGGAAAACTCCTCACACCCCATATTGGGCGGAAACTCGCTTGTTACCTTATCCCCGGAAAATGCTTTGCGCAGAACTTCAGCAGCAAATGCTGTAAACTGCGCATCATTGTCAACCGGAGGCATTATGCGGTGGTAGGTTAGCTTGCAGGTTGCACGGGCCGCCTGAGTAAGACCCCTGGCGATTTCTCCTATGCGCTTCTGAATAAAACTCCTTACCTCCTCATCCAGCGTTCGCACCGTACCATATAACGCAACTGATTCGGAAATAATATTTTCCGCCGTTCCGCCTTCGATTCTGCCGATACTCACAGCTGCGGGTCTGGTCGGATCGACCTCCCGGCTGACGATATGCTGAAAAGCAGAAATCACCTCGGCGGCAATCGGAATGGGGTCAACGGCCAGATGCGGCCATGCCCCGTGCCCCGCCTTACCGATAATCTCTAATTGGAACAGGTCACTGGAAGCCAACACCGGGCCGGGTTTAACCACTATGTTCCCCTGTGGTATGCCATGCCAATTGTGAAGCGTAATGATCGCTCCCACCTCGGGATTCTTTAAGCCCCCCGCCTTAATGACCTCTGCGGCGCCACCGGTATTCTCCTCCGACGCCTGGAAAATGAACTTAATACTGCCCTTTAAAATATCTTGGTACTGCGCCAAAATCTTCGCTGCCCCCAAAGTGATAGCCATATTTCCGTCATGACCACAGGCATGCATGACGCCGGGATTTTGGGAGGCGTATTCAACCCCGGACTGTTCCGTGACAGCCAGAGCATCCAGACAGGCCCTGATCGCAATGACCGGTCCCTCCCCGCCCCGCAGCAAACCGATGACCCCGGTGCCGCCGATACCCGTTTCCACTGCAAAGCCCAGAGCGCTCATGTATTCCGCCACCTTTTCGGCGGTGCGGTATTCCTGAAATCCCAATTCAGGAAAACGGTGCAGTTCTTTTCTTAGTTCAAGCAGTTCTTCTTCAATCCCCGCGATTTTTTGGTCTAGCTGTGACATAATAATCCCTCTATTCCTGGTAAAATAAAAAATGCTTCATTTTCCAATACGCTCTCGTCCTCACTTCCCTACAATTATACCAAACCACGCTTCCTCTGGCTTTCACTTCAGTTCCTACAATATATTGCCTTGCTGCCGTAATTTTTTAGAAGCTATCTGCATATTGGGACATGCAATGAAGCATAACTATTAAGAGAAGAAATGCCTTTCAAAATGTTAAATTTGCGCTTTTAGGAGGTGGTCACAATGCCTAAAGTCATGAAATGTATGTGTGAAGAATGCCATTATAATGACAATTTCAACTGTGTTGCAGATGGAATTGAGGTGCGTTCAAGCGCCGAAGGCAACAAGGTTCAATCATCCGAAGGAACTTGCTGCAGCACTTTTAAGCACGGAAAATAAAAGGTGAATCCGACAAATTAAAGCAAGTAACCATATGGGGGCATTTTTGATCATAATAATGCTCCCTATGAAATCTCATGGTCCACAGCCTGCCCTACCTTCCAGACATTAGGAGCAGGCTTTAAGGGCTGTTGGTTTTTCCATGTTATACCCCCAGTGTGTGCCTCCTTAATAGCCGAAGGGAACATAAATTTCGTCTAAAGGGTAAGGGCAGCCGCCCTGTAGGCCGGCTGTATCCCTCAGTGTTGAATTTTTGTATGAATTTCTATTGAGCATTCACCACATTCACAATGTCCATTTTATTTAGTTTTTTTACCGGTCCGATAACAGATAAAAGCGTGGTTATAAGAGCAATACCTATAATGACTGCCAGAGCGGCATAGGGAAACTGCCAGGGCAAGCCCCAGCGTGAGGTAATCATCGAGTAAAAGATTAGCCGATGCAAAGGCAACCCCAAAATACAGCCTGCTAAGCATCCGTACACGGTATAGGTACCGGATTCCGCCATGACCACACGATAAAGCTGTCTGCCTGCCATTCCGACCGCCCGCATTACACCATACTGGTTCATTCGGCCCGCGACACTCATATTTATACTGTTTATAATGTTAAATACGGTAATAGATGCAATAATCAGCAGAAATCCATAGACAAAAATCGCAAAGGAATAAAACGCCGCCCTGGCTTCTTCGTTGCTTTGCCGTTGGTCGGAAAATGCCATCTGCGCAGTAGTAAGACTTCGGAGCCAGGAGATTGTATCATCGTCTGCGTTCTTGGCAAGCTGCATATCAATAATGGTATAACCCTTCACTCCGGTCAGCTCCCGAAACAGCTTTTCTGAGCAGATCACGGTCTGCGTGCCGGGACCACCGTCAAAAGGACTGGCGGCCAGCATCCCGCCTATTTTAACCTTTTTCTCGCCGGCAGGAAGTTTTAGGGTAATCGAATCACCAGGCTGCCGGGGTAAATCCTCCGAGTAGACCACCAGCACACTACCTTGTCCTTTTGCCACCTCAGCCAGGCTTCCCCGGGCAAGCTCTTGCCTGGCCCAATCAAATTGATTTTTCTCATAGGAAATCAAGTTAATCCTGCCATCGCCTCGAGCACTTGTTACCGGAATATCATAGGCAAACATCCGGCCATAGACGCGCTTTACCTGAGGATTGTCCCTAATCTGCTCCAACAAGGCGGTATCCAGTGAACAGGTATTATCTGAGCTTATAATGGAAATATCAGGCGTATAGGGTCTTAGAGGCCTGACTGCCTGATGAGTAAAGTCTACCATGACGCTGAAGGCTAAAAATAAAATAATGCTTATGGCGAAAGATCCGGTCATTAACAGGATATTTTTCTTGCCGGCCCAGGCATGATGAATCCCCATGGCTATATCCACCCGTGTATGCCTGGTTTTTACTGCCGTTTTAGACTGGGGTACATTGATATGGTTTATATTCCCGGTCACTGCGCAGAGCGGAGATACTTTAGCCGCTTTGCGGCACGGGGATAGTGAAGCCAGCATCACTGTTAAAAAGCCAACTACAGTTCCTGCCATCAGGCTGGGCCAACTGATGCTAAATAGAGGCATAGCGCTGAAAAAGGCCGGATTTACATATTTCAAAAACGCACAAGCGGCCCAAACGATAACCGTTCCCGTCAGCAAACCAATCGGAATTCCTTTTAAACTGAAACGCAGTCCCTCCAGCAGCACAAATTTCTTAACCTGGGTCCCGGATGCTCCCAGACAGCGTAAGAGCCCGAAGAATTGGACGCGTTCAAAAACGCTCATGTTAAAGCTGCTGGCAATCATCAGGACACCAGCCACTAAAACCAGTACAAACAATATGGCTGCCGTCATATAAAGCTTCAGCATATAGCTATCCCGGCTTTGCCCGGTCAGGCCCATCAGGTAGGTGTTTTCAGCAACCTGTTGGCCGGAAAGACGATAGTTGGCCTTGATTTCATCAATGGCTTGGCGCATATTCACGCCATTCTTGAATTGAACATAATAGCGGCTTTGGACTGGAGGCCCGATAATTTCCCCGAGGCCTGTATTAGATAAGAACAGGCCGTGCGCATCCGCCTTCTTCAGGCTGGCAAAGTCATTATAAACGCCAACGATAGTATATTTACCTTTTTTTCCATCCGGCATGGTTACCGCAACCGTGTTACCCAGAGAGAAGCCGAACTGTTCCATAGCCTGCCGGTCGAGCAAGGCCTCTTCGGGCTTCTGCGGGTAGCGTCCCTTAACTACGGTAAGCCCCATCTCCCGGGAAATAGCTTCATCACTGGCCAACACCTCAAGTTTCTTGCCTTCCAGTTCTCCGTAGCCAATATGCCGGGTCCAGCCGGAAACCGCTACATC
>DHSK01000129.1 GCA_002408445.1 Syntrophomonas sp. UBA5288 | reverse complement strand
GGGGAAGGTTCTATTGGGTCAGGAAACCTGACCCAATAGAACCTTCCCCCTCTGTCCTTGACCTTAAGCCAGACGTTTCCTGGCCTTTAAAAGTGCTATATTAATGGTGAAGTAACTTATATCTTCCGGTAAGGCGGCTTTGATGGGACTGATTTTTTCTATCCCCAGCAGACGCGCCTGTTCCAGTATTTGCTCCTCTTTTTCCGGGGTAATAAATGCAGACCAGTCTATATACAACCCTTCCTCGGCCGCACGCAGCATATGACCTTCAATAGTACGCAGAGTAAGTTTGCGTTCCAGCGCAATCTGTTCCAGAGTTTTTCCTTCCTGGTAGGCCTGATATGTAAGCAGATGAGTCGGCGTTTTCTTTTCTTTCGGTTCCTGGGACGGAGCTGCTTTTCTTTTTTTGGCCCCAGGGTCCTTAAGGCTAGCCTCGGTTTCCGTATCTATTACAGGCTCCTTAACAGGTTCAGGATTATTGTTGTACTGGCAAATCAGGTCCAGGAATTGCCGGCCGTATTTTTCAAACTTTATATTGCCTACTCCATTTATACCAAGCATATCGGCCTGGTTGCAGGGTAAATAAGTACACATATCACGCAGGGTCTTGTCCGCAAAAATAACATAAGGCGGGACCTTTTGCTGCTGAGCCAGACGTGAACGCAGCTCGCGCAAAGCCTGGAACAATTCGCTTTCAACCTGGACCGTGGTGGGTGCCGGGGGAAGCCGCAGTATTATTTTCTGCTCTCCGCGCAAAACCGGTCTGGCCTTGGAGGTAAGATATACCACCGGGTATTGGCCGACATCGATCGTCAGGTAATCTTCAGATGCCAACAGGTTGATTAATTCCACTATTTCCGGAATACTGTATTCTGGCATAATGCCATAGGTGGAAAGCCGGTCGAATCCTAATTGTAATATGCGTTTCTGTTTGGAGCCTTTGAGAACTGATGCTATCAGGGCGCTGCCATATGCTTGTTTCATACGGATGATGCAGGAAAATATCTTCTGGGCATCAATAGTAACATCTCTGGTTTCCATTTCTCCGCAATTCATGCAGTTGCCGCACTGATCAGAGGCATTTTCCCCAAAATAAGCCAGCATATATTGACGCAGGCAATGGGTGGTGTGGCAATAATCAATCATGCTCTGCAGTTTGCTATACTCTACCTGCTTTAACTCCGGAGCCATTTCACTATGTTCAATAAGATACTTCTGCACTTGAATATCCCCCGCGTGAAAGAGCAGGACCACCTCGGAGTCCTGACCATCACGTCCGGCTCTTCCGGCTTCCTGATAATAGGCTTCCAGATGGCGGGGCATATTGTGATGAATAACAAAACGTACATTGGACTTATCTATCCCCAGACCAAAGGCATTGGTAGCCACCATAATCTGGACCCGGTCATAAATAAAGGCCTCCTGAGTAGTATTGCGTTCTTCGGTGCTTAACCCGGCATGGTATTTCCCGACCTTATAGCCCCGTGCCGTAAGTTCTTCAAACAGGCGGTCCACCTCTTTGCGGGTGGCGGCATATATAATACCGGGCTGGTCGGGATGGGTGTCTAAAAATTTTCGGATAAAACGGGTACGGTCCACTCCTTTTACAATTGAAAAGTGCAGGTTGGCCCGGTCAAAGCTGTTAACCACAACATGGGGTTGCCGAAGCCCCAGCAGATTAATGATATCTTCACGCACCCGGGCAGTGGCTGTTGCGGTAAAAGCAGCCCGCAGCGGGGATTGAGGAATGGAATCTATCCAGCGGCCAATATTCAGATAACTGGGGCGAAAATCATGGCCCCATTGGGAGACACAATGAGCCTCATCGATGGCTACCAGGGACAGGGGGAGGCTGGCCAAAAGGCGGCTGAACTGCTCCGAATCCAGACGTTCCGGTGCTGCATAAAGCAGTTTATAATAACCCTCTTGAGCTCTTCTTAAACGATTATTTATTTCCCCCACCGAAAGGGAACTATTAATATAGGAAGCATTTATACCCTGATCATTCAGGGCATCGACCTGGTCTTTCATCAAAGCGATAAGAGGAGATATTACCAGGGTAAGACCGGGCAGGATTAAAGCCGGAAGCTGGTAGCATAAAGATTTCCCGCCTCCGGTAGGCATAACCCCCAAAATATCACGGGAATGCAGTAGGTGGTTTATTATCTGTTCCTGGCCCGGTTTGAATTCGCTATAACCAAAATAGTGGGCCATTACCTCTTTAACGGTTAATCCCATAAAACTCAGCTCCAAAATTTCAATTATAACTATCATACTATGAAAACAGTCGCCCTGTCATGAATGAGATAAACAAGGAACTATTAACATTGTAAAAGGATTAAGGTAAAATATTACTAACATTACAGCAATTGTAGATAAAGATAATAATTAGGGAGGATGCGTTTTGGCTCATTTTATAACGGAGGAATGCTACGGATGTTTGTTGTGTACCCAAATGTGTCCGGTTTGGGCTATTTCAGGCCGGCCTTTCGGTGAACATATCGTAAAAACCGAACGCTGTGTGGATTGCGGAGTTTGTGGCAGAATTTGTACCCGGGAAGCTGTTTTGGACGGCAATGGCCAGGTGGTACGATGGATGCCGCGCGCAAAGTGGCCTAAAGCTGTGATAAATCGGGAGGTTTGTTCGGGCTGTGGGCTATGCGTTGACATCTGCCGGAAAAAGGCTTTAACCATGTCAGGGCCTGGATACAGTGAAGCCTTTCCCACTTTGAAGCCGGAAGCTTGCCTGGGCTGCGGAATTTGTGCCGCCGAGTGCCCTTCAGAGGCAATAATAATGGAGGCGGCAAGTATTTAAACCCAAACAGTTTAACTAGAAAATACTGTTCTTGTCATTCTGAACGCAGTGAAGAATCTTGCCAATATTGACGGTTAAAAGGGGAAGGATCCTTCGTTAACACATTTTCATAGGTGGTTGTGACATGCAGCCATGGACGGTTAAGCCAAAAAGCAGGGGGCATGCTGTCACATGCCCCCTGCCGTGTTCTTAATTGGTAAACCACTGGGTTACATATAAGTATGAACCTTGTTTTACAAATCCAAAACCAACCTTGTGGTATTGGGATCCCATTATGTTGGCACGGTGTCCGGATGAATTCATAAAGGCATCGTGGGCGCCTTTAACACTGAAATTTTTAGCGATGTTTTCACCGGCCGCGTTATAACTTATCCCCAGACTATTCATCATATTAAAAGGACTGCCATATGTAGGTGATGTGTGGGAAAAGTAATTGTTGGTCGCCATATCTTTGGATTTCAGATAAGCCCCGTTGGATAAACGGGTATCCAAAGTCAACGGAGAAAGCCCCTCACTGGCACGGGCGTTATTCACATATTGCAGCATTTCTTTCTGCATAGCTGCTGAATTACCCGAGGTAGTGTTGCTGTCATTGCTTGTCTGTGGGGGAGTTGATGATGAGGCGGATTTGTAGGGCTTTACATATGTACCACTCACGCAGCCGACTGAATCAGTAGAGGTTTTGACCACGTACCAACTGCCGATTTTCCCGACTACATCGAGCACTGCACCTTTACTAAGATATCTTATGATACTATGACTGGTTCCAGCCCCTGTCCTCAATCTCAGAGTGTTGGCTGTTACCTGAACTTGCTTGGTAGATACCTGGGTAAAGGTTCCTTCTACTCTGGTGTCCATTTTCTCCAGGGGTAGTAACAGAACCAGAGCAACGAGTATTAGAATTCCTGCTAAAGCTTTTTTCACATTTAGCACCTCCTTGTCCAATACCTTAACTTAAAAACTTGGTGGATAACTAGCTGAAAATGTTACCAGTAACTTAGAAAAATGGAAAGAAATACGACTATAACCGGTTTAAAGGAATATAATAAAAATGCGTAAATTAAAAAATACGGACGAATTCAAGAATTTGGCAGCAAGCAACGGAGGTTACTATGAATAAACGTAATTATCAAGAACGGCCCATGAAACATAAACAGCCAACACAATTACCGGTAATTGAAGCCGGGGAATTAATGAAATTCCTCCTGGAAAAACTTCCAGCCCTGACCCGCAACAATATCAAATCATTGTTGGCTCACCGCCAGGTTATGGTGGATGAACAGGTGGTCACCCGGTACAATCATCCGCTGCAAAAGGGGCAGGAGGTGGTCGTCAACTGGTCGCTGGTAAGGGACGAGGGACATCGCCAGGGTCTGAAGATTTTATATGAAGACGTTGATTTAATCGTCATCGATAAACCGGCGGGCTTATTATCAATGGCTTCGGATAAAGAAAAGCTATACACGGCTTATCATCAATTAACCGATTATGTGCGTCAAACCAATCCGGATAACCATCTATTCATTGTGCACCGTCTGGATAGAGATACTTCCGGAGTAATGCTCTTTGCTAAAAATGAAGAGGCCAAACATAAACTGCAGGATGCCTGGAAACAGATGGTGGTTGATCGCGCTTATGTCGCGGTAGTGGAGGGAAAGGTAGAAAAAAAGGAAGGCAGCATAAAATCCTGGCTGAAAGAAACTAAAACCCGCCTGATGTATTCCAGTTCCAAATCTGGCGATGGTTTGGAAGCTATTACTCACTACAAAGTTCTGAAGGCTTCACCCCAATACTCTTTGCTGGAGATCAGACTGGAAACGGGGAGAAAGAATCAGATACGGGTTCATATGAAAGACATCGGACATAGTATAGCAGGTGATAAAAAGTACGGTGCTGCCACCAACCCCATAGGAAGATTAGGGCTGCATGCTCATATTCTCGCCTTAAATCATCCCACCTCCGGTGAGTTGATGCGCTTCGAAACCGAAATCCCCCGCAAATTCTCCCGCTTATTAAATTAACCACCAACCAGCCAACTCTAATAGCTCACCAAGCAAAAGCAGAGGTCAGATCGAGGCTGTCCCCAAAGGATGGCCTCTTTTCTTGCCCTGCCTCTCGGTGTTCTTTCGATTTCCTTACATATAAACACTCTGTTACCATCATTTACTAAAATGCCTTCATTCACCCTCGCAAATACCGGATACTTCTGCCATAAAGCCCTTTTAAAACCTGAACCTGATACCAATACCCATATTTACCAAAAGGTCCGGGACGGGATGAATAGAATTTTGATATTAAAGGAGGCGCAAAAATATAAAATTCGGAGGTACATATGAAGAACAAGACCAAGTTAAACAATAGAATAATAGCATTCCTCCTGGCCTTAACTATGGTACTGGGTATAGGAATGTTCTTTGCACCTGCAGCACAAGCTGCCAGTTCCAGCGTTATCAGCAGTTACAACCAAGACGAAAAACCCAAAGTAGATGCTTATAGGGCCAGCTTTAATGGCAGCCTGGCGCAGACTATGGTGGGACGTGCCATATGGTATATGGAATACGGTTTTATGGTTTATGGACATTCCAAGTATGCTACCACGGGATATATTGACTGTTCCAATTTTGTTTCCCTGGTTTACAAGGATTTTGGTTATAACATAACCTCTGCCTCTCGAAAATATGACCAGGTCGGAACCCGGGTCAGCGGTGTTTATGCCAAGAAGATATCCGGCTCTTCCAGGTACACTCTGGTTGGGGTTAATAAATTAAAACCTGGTGATATCTTTACCTTCTGGGCCAAGGATTCCAACGGGAAGAAATATATCAGCCACGTTGCTCTCTATATGGGTGTGATTAATGGCAAACCGTGTATTATTAATACCTGTAAAGGGAACCCGACCGCTATCGGTATTGTCAGCAGCTTTTCCTACTGGTATGGATCAAACCTTTACCAGGTGAGAAGAGTTTTGCCGTCGAGCGCATATGCGGCGGGCGGAAAAATAAAGGACAAGGGACCGGTTATACCGGCCAAATATCAGATGAAACCTACCAAGCGTATTATACTGCCTAAAAATCTTCGGGTTGGTTTCTAACCTGGCACTCTATACATACTAATCTTTGTGTCTCTTTGTTATCAGAAACCCTTCCCTCGGAGGAAGGGTTTCCCACTTTTGTTTGTTTAAAGTAGATTGACGGAAAAACCCGGGGCCGTATACAATTTATAGGTGCCCAAATTTGACAAGAGGCGGAATATTAATTATAATAAAATTGCCTTGTGATAAGAAGGATCTCCTTTTTGGAGGATTCGGTCCAAGAGTAAATCCAGGAGGGAGATGAAAAAATGTTTGAAGATAAGTATCTAGTGTGCAAGGATTGCGGTAACGAATTTTTGTTCTCAGCTTCAGAACAAGAATTCTATGCTGAAAAAGGTTTTGAAAACGAACCAGGCCGTTGCCCGGCGTGCAGAAAAGCCCATAAACAACAGCGTAACGGCAATTCCAGACCCAGAGAAGATCGGCCCATGTTTAAGACGGTTTGTGCTGCTTGTGGTCAAGAGACAACCGTACCGTTCGAGCCATCCGGCGATAGACCAGTCTATTGCAGGGATTGCTTCCAGGCTAGAAGGAACCGCAATTACAGATAGAGCACACGTTATAGGAATATAACAATTTGAACTCAGAGGCTGTTGCACGAGCAACAGCCTTTTTGTATGTAAAAGTAAATCAGGAGGTAGGGACCGCCACCCTGTGCCAACGAAGCAGCCGAGCCATAAAAAAGTTTTTTAAAAATTTAAAATGAAGTGGCTCATATAATAATGAAGGCTTTTGTTATAATGGGTAATATAGTAAGGATAATAGTTTTCTGCAATAATTTACAGGAGGGAAGTATGTGAAGGACAAAGTGGCCTTATTTTATAATCCGGTAGCGGGGATGGGAAAATTCAAATACAGACTGGATGATGTTATAAAATATCTCCAAACAGCAGGCCTTCAGGTTGTACCCAGGCGGATTGAGAACAATAATAAAATCATAGAATTAACCGACCGGATGAACCCGGAAGAATATCATACCGTGGTGGCTGCCGGGGGAGATGGTACTATTCATGGTGTGGTAAATGCCATGATGCATTCGAAACTTGACCTACCCCTGGCTATTTTTCCTGAAGGAACCAGTAACGATGTAGCTCGGTATATGAATATTCCTTGCCAGGTGAAAGAATATTGCAGGATTATTACCGATGGCCAACTTACCGGCATAGATTTGGGCCAGGTTAATGAAAAATACATCATTAATGTGGCATCAGCCGGATTTCTCACCGATACGGCCCACGAAGTAACCCATCATCTGAAAAATGCTCTGGGAAAAGTAGCCTATTACCTTAAAGTGGTGGAAAAACTGCCCCAGATGCGTCCTTTACACCTGTGGCTGACGGTAGACGACCAGAAATTTGAGATGGATATACTGCTGTTTCTGGTTTTAAACGGGGGCAGTGCCGCGGGACTTAAGGAAATGCTGCCCTCGGGAACCATAAGTGATGGAATGCTTGATTTCCTGGCCTTTAAGCCCGCTCCGCCAATTGGGGGGCTTGACCGGCTTTTGGTCAATTATACCCGGGGACAGCTTTTAAAGGATGAAAATGTATTCTATTGCCAGGGCCGGGAATTCAAATTGGAACTTAATCCTGCCGCCGCAACAGATCTGGACGGAGAACGTGGTCCGGCTCTGCCCTGGACCATAAAAGTGGTTCCCAATGCCATTCAACTGCGTACACCCGCATCGCCCCGACGTTAGGACCGGTGAGGCTTTCCCCATGTTATGCCGTGTGCACCGGCCTAAAGGCCGGCCTAAAATTCACGCCTTACCCCCGTAGCAGGCCCTACGGCCCCGACGTCAGGAGCAGGCCTCAGGGCCGGCGGGATTTTTCCCATATTATGCAGTAGACCGGCCTGCGGTTTTATTTTCAAATTCATCATGGATAAGCCGCTGTTTTTTCTTTACAAATAATATCATAATCCCTATAATGATACTAAGGATTAAACATAGAGGCGGTCTGATGGGTGATAAAGGAAGTGTATTGTTGCCCGGATGGACAAGGAATGCCATAAACAAGGCCGTGTCATAAAAAGACGGTGAAAGAAATTTTCGGACGCGTTCTTACCGCGG
Source organism: Syntrophomonas sp. UBA5288 (assembly GCA_002408445.1). Lineage (GTDB taxonomy): Bacteria > Bacillota > Syntrophomonadia > Syntrophomonadales > Syntrophomonadaceae > UBA4851. Next base: position 21,806 of record DHSK01000129.1, on the reverse strand, counting down.
GATAGGTTAGGACGGATGACGTTGTTGAGATAATTGATGATCAAATATAGTTAATGATAAGGTGGTATGCAAAGTGCGAGCAAAAGACACCGAATTAATGGAAGATATAAGACACCTTAAGCAAGAAAAAAACGTATATATTATTGCTCATTATTACCAGCGCGGTGAAGTACAGGAGATAGCAGACTTTGTGGGCGATTCGTATGCCATGGCAATAGCGGCCAGGGATTCTGAATGTAAGACGATACTGGTGGCGGGGGTGGATTTTATGGCCCAATCTGCCGCCATATTATGCCCGGACAAGACTATACTATCACCTGAAACCCGGGCTACCTGTCCTATGGCCAACAGTATCAAGGTTGAGGATGTGGTGAATTATAAGCAAGAGCATCCCGAGGCTTGTGTGGTGAGCTATGTTAACACTCCGGCCGAGATTAAAGCGGTAAGTGATATTTGTTGTACTTCTTCCAACGCCGAAAAAATTATTCGGCAAATACCCGAAGAGCGTAAGATATTCTTTATCCCGGATCAGAATCTGGCGCAAAATGTGTCCCATAAACTCGGCCGGGCTTTGGATTATTTTGACTCCTGCTGCCCTACCCACGCCCGGGTGACTAAACCGGAAATTTTGGAACTGAAGCAGAAATATCCGCAGGCCCCGGTGCTGGTTCACCCCGAGTGCAGCCCGGAAGTGGTAGCGATAGCTGATTATATTGGGAGTACGGCTGGTATTCTGCAATATACCACCAATTCAGATGCCCGGAGTTTTATTATTGGGACCGAGTGTGGAATTATGCATTCGATCCGAAAGGCTGCTCCTGATAAAGAGTTGTTCCTGGCCTCGGAAGAATTAATCTGTCCGAATATGAAAAGCATTACACTGGGGAAAATCTTGTATTCGCTGGAACAGGGCGAGACGGTTATAACCGTGGAAGAATCCATACGTAAACGAGCGGTTCTGGCCCTGGAAAAAATGATCGATTATGCGACAAGATAATTAGCTCCAAATTTACTGGTTGGGCGGGTGAAAGCCCCAGAAGAAAGGCAGTGTGAATATGAAACTATCTACCAAGGGAAGATATGGCTTGAGGGCTATGCTGGAGATGGCCCTTAATGCAGATAACGGACCTATTACGACACGTACCATAGCTGAACGTCAGGAAATATCGGAGCGTTATCTGGAACAGTTGTTAATTCCGCTTAAACAGGCGGGTTTGGTAAAGAGCATCAGGGGTTCACAGGGTGGATATATTCTGAGCCGCTCCCCTGAGAAAATAACGGTTTGTGATATTATCCGGGTCCTGGAAGGACCTATTGCTCCGGTTGATTGCGTAAATGAGCTTAATCCCGAAGAGTGTGACCGCTCCGGTTTCTGCGTCACCCGCGGCATTTGGACCAGGGTAAGGGATGCTATCATAGAGGTGCTGGATTCATATTCGCTGCAGGATCTGGTGGATGAATCCCGGACCCATGGACAGAATAAGGCTGAGATAATTTATGATATATAAGAATTTTGGAGATTTATTTGAATTAAAGGTAAAAGTAAAAAATAAATTAATGGAGGTGTTCGAATGCGAAGCATTTATATGGATCACAGTGCCACCACTCCGGTTGATGCCGAGGTATTTAATACCATGATACCCTACTTTAACGATAGTTATGGTAATGCATCCAGCGTATATTCCCTGGCTCAAACTTCCCGCCGGGCGGTGGAGGAGGCCAGAGATTCAGTTGCTGCATTATTTAATGCCAATCCGGCGGAAATTATTTTTACCGCCGGCGGGACTGAAGCAGATAATCAAGCTTTGATTGGATACATGACTGCCAATGCCAAACGGGGTAATCATATTATTACCTCTGCGATAGAACATCATGCAGTGTTGGAAACCTGCAGCTATCTTGAAAAAATGGGTTTTGAAGTCACCCTTTTGCCGGTGGACCAGTATGGTATGGTGCAGCCTGCCAGTTTGAAGAAAGCATTACAGCCCAACACGATTATGGTATCGGTTATGCATGCCAATAACGAGGTGGGCACCATCCAACCTATTAAAGAATTGGCGGCTATAGCCCATGAAGCGGGAGCAGTATTTCATACGGATGCGGTTCAGACCGCCGGCAAGATACCCATAGATGTGAAAGATATGGGGATTGATATGCTTTCAGCCTCGTCCCATAAACTATATGGACCGAAAGGGGCAGGCTGCCTGTATGTGAGAAAGGGCATTAAAGTGGCGAGCTTCATACATGGCGGCGGCCAGGAGCGCAAACTGCGGGCGGGAACCGAAAATGTTCCGGGCATTGTGGGATTTGGTAAAGCCACCGAGTTGGCCCGCCTGAATATGGAGGAGCGCGCAGAAAAACTGACAAAACTGGCCGATACTTTAAGGGCCGGAATTTTAAATAACATACCCGATACCCTGCCGACCGGCCATCCCGACGAACGGGTCCCCGGCAGTGTAAGTGTTTGTTTCCGGTATGTTGAAGGCGAGTCCATTTTATTGATGCTGGATAGTATGGGAATAATGGCGTCCAGCGGCTCAGCCTGCACTTCCGGCTCTCTAGATCCTTCTCACGTCTTATTGGCCATGGGTTTGCCGCATGAAATTGCGCACGGGTCGCTGCGACTTACTCTGGGTAAAGATAATACCGAGGATGATGTTAATTATGTCATAGAAGTTCTGCCCAAGATCATCAATAATTTAAGAATGATGTCACCACTGGGCAATTCATAAAAAGGAGGTTTTAGTATATGTATAGTGCAAAAGTAATGGATCATTTTATGAACCCGCGCAATGTCGGTAATTTGGATACGGCCAACGGGGTTGGTGAAGTAGGCAACCCGGTATGCGGGGATATTATGCATATCGAGATAGAAGTCACAGACAATGTGATTCAGGATGTAAAATTCAAGACTTTTGGCTGTGCGGCCGCCATTGCTACCAGCAGTATGGTGACTGAGATGGTGAAGGGTAAAACTTTAGAGGAAGCCGAGAGAATTACCAATCAAGCGGTAGCCGAGGCTCTGGACGGTCTGCCCCCCATCAAAATGCACTGTTCCAATCTGGCTGCAGATGCCCTGCACCAGGCTATTTTGAATTATTTAGAGAAAGAGAAGCAAAACTAAAGCCAGGACAATAATGGCATAGGCTAATTATAACAACCAATTGGAAAGGATGATACTAAAAGTGCCTCCAAAAGTAGTTGTGGCTATGAGTGGGGGAGTGGATAGTTCTGTAGCTGCTTATCTATTAAAAAAACAGGGTTACGAGGTAATTGGTGTAACCATGCAGGTTTGGCCCCAGCCCGAAGACAGAGCCGGGGCCTGCTGCAGTTTGGATGCGGTTAATGATGCCCGCCGGGTGGCATGGAAGCTCGAGATACCACATTATGTTATGAATTTCCGGGATGAATTTGAGCAGAAGGTTATTCAGTATTTTTGCCGGGAATACCTCATAGGACGTACGCCCAACCCATGTATCGCCTGCAACCGTTATATTAAATTTGAATCTTTGCTGCACAAATCGCTGGCCATGGGGGCGGAGTATATTGCCACCGGTCATTATGCCCGTATAGTTAAAAATGATGCTGCCAACCAATGGATGCTGCTAACCGGGGCTGATGACAGAAAGGATCAGAGCTATGCCCTTTATCAGATGGATGAGTTCCAGCTGGGTCATACTCTTTTCCCCCTCGGAGAATACACCAAGCCAGAAACCAGAAAGCTGGCCCGGCAGGCGGAACTGCCGGTGGCAGAGAAGGCGGAAAGCCAGGAAATTTGTTTCATTGACACCAGTTATGCTGATTTTATCCATAAACATTTGGGGGTTACCCCCCAAACCGGGATGTTCCGCTGGTCCAACGGCCAAAATTTAGGGGCGCACCGTGGAATTCACAACTATACGGTGGGGCAGCGCAAAGGCCTGGGTCTAAATCTGGGTCATCCAGTTTATGTGACCGGGATTGATGCTGACACCCAAACGGTATGGATAGGGGAAAACAGCGAACTTTTTAAGTCTACCCTATGGGCCGGGGAGGTGCACTACATCGGAGAACCCTTTTCTACTCCACAAACAGTAACGGCGAAGATACGCTATCAAGCTCACCGAGTACCGGCTACGGCTACCCCGCAGCCCAATAACCGCATAAAAATTGACTTTGATACTCCGCAGCGGGCCATCACTCCGGGACAGGCCGTAGTATTTTATTCAGGTGACCAGGTATTGGGGGGAGGAATTATTGATAATGAGTAGTACTAAGAAGATGCATATGTACATATCTTTCTATATACTACTAAAACTATAGACATTATAGTAAATAAGGGAGTGCTTAAGATATTACTGAAAAGCGAAAGAGGGAGGATAAGTTATGCCCATTAAAATTCCCAATCATCTTCCGGCAGCGGAGGTATTAAAGAACGAAAATATATTTGTTATGGATGAGGAGCGAGCCTATCATCAAGATATCCGCCCTCTTAAAATTGTAATTCTAAATCTTATGCCCCAGAAAATTATTACTGAGACGCAACTGCTCAGGCTGCTGGCTAATTCGCCTTTGCAGGTCGATATCGTGCTTATTTCTCCGGAAACGTACCAATCCATGCATACACCGGCAGAACATCTGGATCAGTTTTATACTACTTTTACAGAAATCAAACACCAGCGCTTTGATGGTATGATAATTACCGGAGCCCCCACTGAACAGCTGGATTTTGAAGATTTGAATTACTGGGAAGAGTTTACCTGCATTATGGATTGGACGGTTCGTAATGTTTATTCTACTTTATATATTTGTGCCGGTGCTCTGGCGGGGCTCTATTATCACTACAATATTCCCAAATATTCGCTGCCGCAAAAACTTTCCGGAGTATTCCGGCACACTGTTTGCAAACAGAATACAACTCTTTTAAGGGGTTTTGATGATGAATTCTTTGCCCCTCATTCACGTTTTGCGGAGGTCAGGCGGGAGGATATTGCCCGGGTTAAAGAGTTGGAAATTCTGGCCGAGTCCAGCGAGGCAGGGGTTTATATTGTTTCCAGCCGGGATGGGCGCAGGGTATTTGTAACCGGTCATTCCGAATATGACCCTCTTACCCTTAAAACCGAATACGAGCGTGATATCAATAAGGGTATTCAGATAGAGCCGCCCGTAAACTACTTTCCGGCCAATGACACCACTCGTTTGCCTTTGGTAAACTGGAGAGCCCATGCCAATCTGTTGTTCTCCAACTGGTTAAACTATCACGTATATCAGGAAACTCCATATAATCTTGAAATTTTATAATTCAGTACCGGCGATTAACCCCAATCCGGTTTTGAAGCTTGCCCCCAGCAGGGGGCTCAGAGCGTCAAAAAAGCCCAATAGCTGCGTTATTTAAGGGAAGACCATTCAATCAACGTACTCATGTACGTCTCAATCACGCGGTCTTCCCTTAATGCTTTGCTCTTGGGCCTTTTGCTCGCTCTTGGGGTATGGGCACTTTTTTGACAGCCTATTTTTATTGTAATTTGAATATACATTGATAGATAAATCTCAGGGGGAAAAGGGTTTGCTGATTAATCTAAAATGGTGGCGATGGGTTCTGCTCATTATTGCAGGCGAAATATTGATAATAATAGGGCGCGGATTGATGCCGGAGCAGGAGAAAATCAATAAGCCCGTACCATCCCGGACAGAGGAGGTTTATGGGGAGTTTGTGACTTGGAAGGAAGTAAACCGCCTGTTTCCCCAATATGCCAATGCGGTCATCACCGATTGTGATACTAAAATGAAATTTAAAGTGCAACGCAGAGCCGGAAGTCTGCATGCTGACGTACAACCGCTGACAGCCGCCGATACGGCCATTATGAAAAAGATCTATCAGGGGGGGTGGAGCTGGAAGCGCCGGGCGGTAATAGTAGAAGTCAAAGACGGGCGCAAGCTGGCGGGTTCCATGCATGGCATGCCCCATGGCCAGGGGGCTATACAGGGAAATAACTTTAATGGGCATTTTTGCATCCATTTCCGTGACAGTAAGGTTCACGCCAGCCGCAGGGTGGACCCGGCCCACCAGATGATGGTATGGAAAGCGGCAGGAGTATTCGGCGAACAGGTCGGCAGGATGAACCAGGAAGATGTAATAAGGGTATTCTTTACCGCTATTGAACAGGATGATTTTGGACTGGCCGCCCGGATGATTATACCTACCGGGAGTGCCGCCCGGGCATTGGAATCTTTCAAAAACCTGGAATCGGTAAGAGTTGAGAGCATTGCATTAGTCGCTAAAAATACCGATAATACCTACCGGGTAAAATTGTTAACCGTCACCAAAGGGTCGAAACGATCAGCACGTCAACAGTTCTTAATAAATGTCCACGGAGCCGGTGAAGGCAGCCTGTATAATTTTCGGCCTGTACAATCCCCGAACTAATCGATCTCATTCCAGATTTGATCCAGCCGGGGGCGGTTTTGGATTAACAGTAACGTCAGATCCGGGTCAATGGTACCGGACATTGCCTGGCGGCGGATAATGGTCTCTATCTCAGGCCAGGCCAGGCCGGAGCGATAAGGTCGATCTTCCCGCAGAGCCGTAAATAAGTCCGCTATGGCAATTATTCTTGATTCGCAATCCAGCTGTTCCTTGCCTAAGCCGAATGGATAACCGGTACCGTCCAGTTTTTCATGATGGCAGGCAGCCCATTTGGCAATGGGCAGGCCGGGTACGGCCTGTTTTAACAACCAGTAGGTATAATAAGCATGCTGTCTCACCTGTATAAACTCAGTTTCATTTAATTTACCCGGCTTTTCGATTATTTCTTCCGAAACTGCGAGTTTGCCTATATCGTGCAAGAGGGCGGCAGACTCGATCAAAAAGCAATTTTCCGCCGTCAGATGCGCTGCTTCAGCCAGCACCCGGGCTACACTTCCGACATAAATGGAATGACGGTAGGTGAATGGACTCTTGGAGTCAACTACGCGTCCAAACAGACGAGCCAAAATTAAAAAGTTGCGTGAACTATAATTTCCGGCATGGGGAAGAAGGTCGAGCAAGCGCTGTTCGATCCAAGGGGAGGTCAGGTCCAGCCAGAAACTATCCCTGGAAGCCCGGCGTCTAAGCATATTGACCAGCTCAGGGTCAAAGATTGTACCCGCCATGGCCCTGATTTTTTTTAAGATATCATCCCGTTGTTCCAGTATGAAACGGTCAGGTTTTATCAGTACATCGACCCGGTCAGCCAGATGAATGATACGGCTGGCAAGGGGGATATCCGACTTGGACAAACCGGACGGGTTATCTCCATACCAGTGGTCATGATGATATTTTATAATGGCGGAAGTGGTTTTAAAATCGGGGATTCCAGCTAACAATTCCGCCCCTTTCTGGCAGTGATCCCAGGGCGATTCTACGTCAAACTGGAAAAGTCTTAGCTTCTCCTTCCAGGTAACCGCTCCAATGTCATGGATAATGGCAGCCTTGAATAATTCCACTAATTCTGCGGTGGGCATATGAGCCTGTCGTCCTATTTCAAGCGAGATCAAAGCCACTCGATGGTGATGACGCAGAATACCGTGGTTGGAAAAATCAAGGCTGGTTGACAGGGTGGATAAAAGTCTTACCAGATTTATTTCAACCGGTGATGTAAACGTATTATCTTGCATGGATTTTTAACTCCTGAATTTATTTTGGAGAATTATCCTTTTTTCTATAGTTCTCCATTATGTAATGAGCTACTTCGGTATCTTTGTCTCTAACCAGATCGAGATATTCAAATATATTTCCGGGGTAGGGAATACTCTCTCCCCAAAAAGCATATTCCATGCTGTTGCGTACCAGTGAAATCACACAATTGTCAGCGTGATTGTCCCGGCATTGCCGGCATAACTTACAGGTGTCAGCGATGGCCGTGGTAAGCAGGTCCTTGTCATAAGTTTTATAATCCCTGCTCGGAATAAGTGTTTCTGCTCCGGATATATTTAGAATGCCTTTGGCTTTATAAAAATCTACAACAATGCGCGAAAAACCATTCAGACATTTACTTTTCACACAATCTGCGGTTCCTTCCAGATCGCAGATGGAACAGATTTCATTTAAAGATTGGCTTAAGTGGGTGAAATCCAGTATAGTATCAGAACTGGTCAAACTCATGTCATATACCTCCTTTTAAGAATTCAGCATGTCCAGAAAAGCAGTATCCACCGCAGCGGCTGCTTCATTGGGCTTGATGGCTGAAGGTAAAAAAGGTTCTAACCCGGTCCGGGCAATAGTTTTATGCAGACGTTCTTTCCCCTGAGCCAGTGTACGATAGTTTTCCAGTACAAAGTCAAGGGTAGTAAAAACATCATCATGGCTGGCCCGGCTTATTAATAGTCGCCCATGAACCGGCTTCTTACCGGCGCCTTTGCCTCCTATGTAGATATCGAAAGTGGAGTTGTCATGGCAAATGACTCCAAAATCCGCACACAGGGGATCAGTGCATCCCCGGGTACAACCGGCAGTGGCAATCTTAAAATCATGGGGTACTTCTTTTCCCATATATTTATTTTGTATTTCGATGCCTAATCCCAGCGCGTTACCCAGTGCGCGGGGACAGAAATCCGTACTGCCGCAGCAGGCTTTAACGTTTCGGACGGTATTATTGAAAGGTGCAATATGGAAATCGTAATTCTCCAGTTCTTTGACTATGTCTGCAGTAGAGGCTTCAGAGACTAATAATACCATGGTTTGCCGGGTGGACATCTTTAATGCCTGGACATCATATTTTTGGACCAGATGACTAAGCCCTTGCATTTGCTCAGGGGTTAAGATGCCGCATTCCGATGCTGCGACTATGGCATTAAGTCCGTTTATTTGTTTGAAAATTGCTGTTCCCATATATTTCCCTCCTATATTAATGTTCAAAATCAGTATAACATATTGCCTGTCATATGGTTATAAAACCCAATAGATTAAAACTATAGATCATTATCGAACTTAAGACTGTAATCCAGGGATTGGGCCAGCATTTCTTCGATATGCTGGTGGTTGATTTCCTTTTCCTTATACATCAGATTATCAGCCAGACGAAAGGCTTCATCCATATTCATTTCCGACCGGGATTTCAGGGCATGTCCAATTGACATGCTGAGGGGGAGAGGGGGACGTTTATGGTTATAATTACGGATGGCAATTCTTATGTTCTCAGCGGAATTGGCCAGCTCTGCTTCCGTACAGCTTTCCAGCAGGATGGTGAATTCATCACCGCCGATACGTGAAATATTGGCTTTCTCACCCAAACAGCCGTAAAGTAATCCGGCACATTCGGTTAACAGGTGATCCCCCATGGTATGTCCTAATTTATCGTTAACGGTTTTAAGACCGTCTATATCGCAAATAATAAGGCCCACCCCCACCGAATTGCGCTTGTTTATTTGTTGCAGTTCTTCCTCAAAGGAACGACGGTTTCCCAATCCGGTAAGGGCGTCGTGGGAGCTTAAATATTTAAGGGTGTCTTCCGCTTTTTTGCGGCTGGTGATATCGGTATCTATACCGTCTATGCGGGCTACTATTCCGTGGGTATCCCGGGCAAAATGGGCTCTGCGATGGAGCCAGCGTTTTTTTCCCTCCGGCAGATTAAGGCAGAATTCGGTTTCGAACCACCCGCGTTGCAAAAGGGCCGAGAAGTTTTCCAGCAGTAACTCAAGATGCAGGGGATTGGTTGCGCTTTCATCATCCGGTTTCCGGTAAAAGTCACTTAACCGGCAGTCATAGACTGTTTCGGCCGCCGGGTTAATATATAATAACTCGAAAGTATCCGGGGTAACTGACCAGATCACATCCTGTACCGAGTTGAGAATACTGTTCAAATGCGCTTCTCTTTCCAGCGATTGTTCTTCTGCCAGTTTGCGGCGCGTAACATCCATTAAAAAACCTTGGATCGTTTTAATGTGGTTATCTGTACCTTTAGCTACAATGCACATATCGTTAATCCAATTAACCTTACCGTTGCCGGAAATTATACGATATTCCATGCGATAGGATTCGATCTTGCCTTTTAACAAATCTTGCCGCACATTTTGAAAATGGACCAGATCCTCCGGGTGGATCAATTGTTCCCAACCAATCAGGCCATTTAAAAAATCCTGTTCATCATACCCGGTAATCTCTTTAAACGCCCCTTGACAATACAAAAGCTCGAAATTTGGATCACAGGCATAGGATACCAACTTAAAGGCGGTTAAAAAGTATAAGGAAGTAATATCCTGGAAATGATTGGGCAGATTCATATTATTAAAAATATTTTCATTATCAGATTTTTTCCCCATATCTCATTATTCCTATTCCACCATTTTCAGAGGCAATAGTTTATTTAGATCACGTTCACTCATTATTTGAGACGGTATTACGGTCGTCATTTTGGAGAGGTCTATCTCGTGAGGGTGTTGGAGTCTTCGCTGGTCGGCATCAAATACGATTCGTATTATCGGTCGATGCGGAGCATCATTGTTAAGATGGGTCACGATACCTATATCGCCTGTATTTAGCTGTACAATACTGCCCACCGGGTAGGTGGCGATATTGGAAATCATGGCTTTAACGATGCGGGGTTCAAAATATATATCGGACATGCGTTTTATCAAATTTATGGCTTGATTAACTTCAAAAGGAGGGCGATTGGGCCGCTCCGCCATAAGCTCATCATATATATTGGCTACCGCGACAATACGGGCATATTCATGTATATTATTTCCGCTCAGTCCACGGGGATAGCCCCGTCCATCCCAACGTTCGTGATGCTGGTAAGCTATATGGGCCGAGAGCAGGGACAGGTCAATGCTGTTGCGCATTATATCGAAACCAAGTTGTGGATGTTTGGAAAGAAGGGCAAATTCTTCTTCATTCAAGTTACCTTCCCGTTTAATTATCTCCGGGTCGATCTTGGATTTGCCGATATCATGTAATAATGCACCTATGCCCAGTTCAAGCAGGTGGGTATCATCATAGCCCAAAGTTATGCCGGTCATTATGGACAGGGTACAAACACTCACCGAATGATGGAAAATGTAATCATTAAGAGAAGATATATCGGTAATGCCTAACAGCACATTACTGTTATCAAGGATTTCATCCAGCATATTGTTAACTATCTTGCGCAGGGCGGCAGTATTGATTTTGCGGTCCTGCTGCAGATGGTTGAAAGTTTTTTTGACCATCTTAACCGTAGTGATGCGTGTTTCTTCCGAAATAATATCCTCTATTTCATCTGTTTCGCCAAAAATTTCGTCCTGAATATAGATGTAATGAATACCCAGATCCAGCAGGCGGTCGATGTAGTATTCATCCAGTTCCACCCCCGCCCTTAGCAGGATATGACCTTCGCTGTCAATAATGCTTCTGCCCAGAAATAAACCTTCGTGGGCATAGTCCAGTGATATTTTGCGCATTAAAATCCACCTTTGAGAGTATAGTTCTTTTTATTTATCGGCATAAATAGTGAAAAACATTAAAAATAACCGGCAGGTGTTCCGAGGCTATTGTACTACTTTAAGGCGGCAGTGAGTAAACGACTTAACTGCCGGGCTGTAGATTCGAAAGTAAGTCCGTTATTAATAATAAAGGCAGGGTTAAGGATAGCCTGAATGCAGGCTATCGTTGCAGCCGTTACTATGCGGGGGTCTATGCCGGTATGCTTATCCGATTGGGTCAACCAGTGTTGTACAATAAGCTGTATCCTTTCCATCCTGAAGGAATCAATTTTATTCCATAAATGAGGATAGTGGACTCTCAAGTCATCCAGGGTGAATGGATTTATAATAAATTGGCCGGCCTTAAAAAGTTGGTCGAAAACGGTTTGCAGAAAAATTTCTGAATCATGCTCTGCCTCAGCCAGATGATTGACCGTCACGGCCATTTCAGCCAGGAATCTATCTATAGTGGCTTCGATAATTTCTTCCTTGCTGCGGAAATACCGATACAATGTTCTTTTACTCACTCCGGCCCGGGCAGCCAGCTCATCCATATTCATGCGGTAAAAACCTTTTTCCCGGGCCAATTCACGGCATGCATTAAGAATGCGTTCTTCTACATTCATAACTTCCTCCATACTATGCGATTTTCTTTTTGAATTTCAGGGTACTGACCGTAAGCATTAGCAAAGAAAATATAAAAAGGGCGCTGACCTGTCCGATCAGGTATTGAAATCCTATACCTTTTAAGATAATGCCGCGGATTATATCCAGATAATAGGTCAGAGGGATGATATAGCTTAAATAGTAAATGAAATCAGGCATGGCCAGGCGGGGAAACATGAAGCCGGACAGGAGAATGCTCGGCAGCATGACGAAAAATGACATCTGGATGGCCTGCATCTGATTACGCGCAATATTGGAAATCATAAGTCCAAGACCAAGTGAGGCGGTTATAAAGAAAAGAGTTAACAGGTAAAGCTGCAGCAAACTGCCTCGTATGGGAACATGAAAAACAAATACCCCTACCAGAAGGGCGACGGTTATTTGTATATAGCCCAGAACTATATAAGGGATAATCTTTCCCAGCATAAGTTCGTACGATTTAATGGGGGTCACCATCAATTGTTCCAGAGTACCCAGTTCTCTTTCCCGGACAATGGCCATGGAGGTGATAATTACCATAGTCATAGTAACGATAATGCCCAGAATGGCAGGGACCATATAATAGGCCGTAATACCGTCAGGGTTATACCAGGGGCGCACTCTTATATCATAGGGCGCTGCCGTCAGGTTAACTTGGCGAGCCAGTATTTCCTGCGATTTTATCAGTCCTATGGAATTGGCGATGGCAATGGCCTGATTGGAGACCATACTATCGCTGGCATCGACTATGACCTGGACCGGGGCGGATTGCCCCCGTTTTAACTCCCGGTCAAAGTCCGGCGGAATGATAATACCGGCCCGGGCCGTACCGCTGTCAATGCTTTGGTTTATCCCGTCATAACTATTCTCGACCTTGGTAATGTCGAAGTAGCCTGAGGCCGAAAAGGTTTGCAGCAAATCTCTGCTTTCCGGGGACAGGGACTGGTCAAAAACGACCGTCGGTATATGTTTTACTTCGGTCTGAATGGCATAGCCAAACAGGAGCAGCTGTACCAGCGGCATTACAAATACCAGAGCCAGGGTCATACGGTCCCGGCGCATCTGGATGAACTCTTTTTTTAAAATAGCGCGGATTCTTATCATAGCTAATCTGTCACCAGCTTTCCATGTTTTTGGCCAGAGCCAGGAATACGTCTTCCAGGGTGGGAGTGATAACCTGGGCTTTTCCACCGGCAGCGGCTTCGAGGGCAGGAATTGCTTTAACATCCTGCAACAGGACATGCAGCATTGAACCATGAATACTGCATTCCATAACTCCGGCCAGCTTCGTCAATTGGTCTATTTGTTCCATCGGGTTGGGAACTTCTAATTCCAACAGACATCCTTTTATCACACCGGTTTTTAAATGGTCCGGGGTATCCATGGCCAGGAGCCTGCCCCGGGACATAAAAGCTATACGGTCACAGCGTTCGGCTTCATCCATAAAGTGGGTGCTGACGATTACCGTCGTACCTCTGGCGGCCAGACTGTGAATAATATTGAAAAACTCTCTGCGGGCCGTCGGACTTACCCCACTGGTCGGTTCATCCAAAAACACCAGCGAGGGCGATGAAAGCAGGGAACAGCCCAGCGCCAGACGCTGTTTAAAACCAACGCTCAACTCTGATATCATACGGAACTGCTGGCCGGCCAGATCAGCCAGGGCCAGCATTTCTTCTATCCGTTGTTTGCGTATATGGGAGGCAAGGCCATAGGCTCCGGCAAAAAAATCCAGGTTTTCCGCCACGGTAAGATCATGGTAGAGGCTGAATTTCTGGGACATATAACCGATATTTTGTTTAATCTTTTCCGGGTCACGTTTGAGATCATACCCCAGTACTTGACCACTGCCGGAGGTGGGTTCCAAAATAGCGCAGAGCATTCTGATAACGGTTGATTTGCCGGCTCCGTTGGGACCCAGGAAACCACATATTTCACCCGCCTTTACATTAAGGTTTAAATTGTCTACGGCGGTAAAGTCCCCGAATTTTCTGGTTAATCTTTCGGCTGTAACGGCATCTTCCATGCGGTTTCCTCCTTCTCGGCCAGCAAAACAAAGACATCCTCCATCGTGGGGGGGACCGGTTTAATAGTCAGGTTATTTATCCCCCGGGCCCGGCAATGTTCTTTTACGGCCCGACTTGCTTTCTCTGCAGCATCCGTTACCAATCGATAGTAGGAGCCATAGAAGGATATATCCAGTATGCCCTCGATTCCGCTTAGCAGATAGGGGTCATGGGAATCAGCCTCGACTTTCAGTACCTGATGGGGAAACTGCTGCCTCAGTTGCAAAGGAGTTCCGGTTACGGTGATCCTGCCCTGATTTATAAAATTGACCAGGTGGCACAGTTCCGCTTCATCCATGTAAGGCGTGGATATCAGGATGGTCATGCCTTGCTTGTTCAATTGGTAAAGGATCTTCCAGAATTCCTGGCGTGATTCCGGGTCAACTCCGTAGGTGGGTTCATCCAGTATCAGCAGTTCGGGCCGGGTGATGAGGGCACAGGTTAAGGCCAGCTTTTGCTTCATGCCCCCGGACAGATTGGCGGCCAGACGGCTTTTAAAATCATTAAGCCCGGTCAAGCTGAGAATTTCATCAGCCCGTGCGGTTATAGTTTTTTTATCCAGGTTATACAGTGATCCTATAAAATTAATGTTTTCCATTATGGTGAGGTCGCCGTAGAGACTGAAACGCTGGGGCATGTACCCCAAAATAACTGATGAAATCTCAATTTTACCCCTGTCCGGTTCGAGCAGATTACACAGCATGCGCATAAGAGTAGTTTTGCCGGCTCCGTCCGGACCCACCAGACCGCAGATAATACCGGGCGGAACGTGCAGGGTTATGCTATCGACCGCGGTAATGCGGCCATAGGTTTTACATAAGCCCGAGGTTCTAATCATTTTTCTTGCTCCGGTCAAAAACTACATCCGCCGGCATGCCCGGTTTTAATTTGCCATTACCATTGGCGATGGCGATTTTAACTGCAAACACTACATTAGTACGCTCTTTTTGAGTTTGAATAGTTTTAGGAGTGAATTCACCCTTGGAAGCAATGTTCTTAATCACGCCGGTGTATTTGGTTTTATCGCCGCTTACGGTGAAATGCACCTGGTCACCCAATTTAATGGCGGGGAGGTCATCGGTTGGTATATAGACTTTTATCCACAAACGGTTGAGGTCGGCCACCGTAGCCAGCAAAGCCCCCATAGTTACATATTCTCCCTCTTCATAATTACGGCTTAAGACGGTGCCGGACAGGGGAGAATATATTTTTAAATCATCCAGTATGGCCTCGGTAGATTTTAGGACCGCCTGGCTTTTTTCTACTTCCGTGGCCGCATTGGCCACCTGAGCGGGACGATTGCCGGCTTTTAAAAGGTTCAGCCGGGCTACAGCGGCATTATATTGATTCTTTTTCAATTCTTGATTGACGGAGGCCTGGTCCAGTTCTTCCTTAGAAATTGCTCCTTCTTTAAACAATTTCTGGCTGCGGGAATAATCCTGGCCGGCTTTGTCATAAGTTACCCGGGCAATGTTAACATTGGCCTCGGCTTCTTCGATTTCCTGTTCCCGTGCTCCGGACTGGAGGTCTGACAATTTGTCCCGGGCCGATACTACATCCATGGCATCCCGTTCCCGTTGAGCCGCGAGATCACTACGCGAAAGTTCTGCCACCAGCTGGTCTTTTTCCACCGTGCCGCCTTCTTCCAGGGCTAAGTTCTTGATAATGCCTTGCGTACGGGCATTAATATCAACGGTGGTAGCTTCGATGGTACCGGATGCTCTTATAAAAGGATCAGTTTTGTGGGTATTGCTGTAAATCCAGTAGCCGGCAATACTTAATACCAGCACCAGTAATACAGCGGGAACAGCTTTTTGTTTATTCATGGCCATACCTCCGTATAATAAAAATATGGTACTAAATTTCAACCACGGGATTATTGCCCTTGAGGCCAGGTAAACTATTTATACCATATTAGTTTACCCGGTTTCATAATAGCACTTTTTAAGAAGTCAGCCTACGTGGTTTTTGACAATATCACATAATTTGTTTTGAAATTATCACACAATTGTGGTTTATATTAATTTATATAGAAAACATGAAATAAAAATTAAAGGTGCGGCAGCCTGGCCCATTTTATGCAACTAGTTGAAGGGAGTTGGTTAAATTATGAAGAAATGGTGGGCATCCTTCTCCATCGTACTTATTTTAGGATTTTTACTGGGTGGAGCAGTAGTAGCTAAAAATTCTGATATACCATTTTTTAAAGCACTGACGGGAGACAGCAAGATTCAGAGCGTAGAGGCTTCACAGTCCAAGGATAGCTCGGCCGCCACTGCCAGCTATCAGCCCATGAATGTGGCTGATATGGTAGAAAAGGCCGGTCCGGCCGTGGTTAACGTCGAGTCACAAATTAAGGTGAGTTCCGGGGTCGACCCTTATATGAATGATCCGTTTTTCCGGGATTTTTTCGGCAATAATTTCTCGCAGCCGCAATCCCGGTATGAGACCGGAATAGGAACCGGCTTTCTGATTTCTTCGGATGGATATATTATTACTAATCAGCATGTTATTGACGGGGCTGATAAAATAACGGTTCAAGTTCCCAATAAAAAAAGTAAACTAACGGCCAAAGTCATAGGGCAGGATTCTGAACTGGATCTGGCCGTACTGAAAATTGATGGCTCGGGATATCCTACTTTGTCATTGGGCAATAGTGATAAAATGCGGGTAGGTGATGGGGTGGTAGCCATTGGTGAGCCGTACGGTCTGGACCATACGGTAACAACCGGCGTAGTTTCCGCCAAAGGACGGCCGGTAACCATTGAAAATCGCAATTACAAAAATCTGATCCAGACTGATGCCGCCATCAACCCCGGTAACAGCGGCGGTCCGCTTTTGAATATGTCGGGACAGGTTATTGGGATAAATACTGCTGTTAATGCCCAGGCGCAGGGCATAGGTTTTGCTATTCCAATCAATACGGTCAATGATGTTTTAAGCCAGCTTATGAGCGGCAGCAAAATTGTAAGGCCCTATATGGGTGTACAGATGACTGATATTAATCAGGATGTTATCAGCCAGTTAAATTTAGCGGCTGACACTACCGGAGTACTGGTGGTAAAAGTTTTGCCAGGCACTCCCGCCGCCAAGGCCGGCTTGACCGAAGGGGATATTATCAAGAAAATAGATGACAAGACGATGACTGAATCTACGGAGGTTCAAAATTACATTGAAAGCAAGAAGGTGGGCCAGCGCATCTCGCTGCAAGTCCAGCGTAACGGCAACCAGGCCGGCTTGCTGCTGACCCTGGCCGAAAAACCATAATTTAAGATACATTCCGGTTATGGGGACGGTTCTTTGATCTGGTTTTAAAACCAGATCAAAGAACCGTCCCCATAACCACACCCATGCCTAAAGAGGAGGGTTTGTTATGCCGTTCCGGGTTTATCTGGTTGAAGATGAAGAGAATTTAAACCAGTTGTTAACTTCTTATCTGCAAAAAGAAGGCTGGGAAGTTTGCTCGTTTTTAAATGGAAAGGATGCTCTGGCTGCCATTCCTGAGCAGCCCCATCTGTGGATTCTGGATATTATGCTGCCGGATATCGATGGTTATCAGTTGCTGCGGGAGATAAAGGCTGATTCGCCGGGACGTCCGGTCATTTATATATCGGCCCGCGATGCCGACCTTGACCGGGTAATAGGTTTGGAGATGGGGAGCGACGATTATCTGCCTAAACCTTTTCTTCCCCGGGAGCTGGTGATTAGGACCCGCAAACTGCTGGAGCGGATATACGCGCCGGAGCAGGATATGCCCAATATAACCATTTCGCCTTATGTTATTGACCAGCGCCGCCGGGTGGTCACCCTGAACGGTGAAGAACTGGATCTTACCTCCAAAGAATTTGATATTCTGCTGCTTTTCGGCCTGCATTCCGGCCAGGCTTTTTCCCGTGCCCAGATTATTGCCCGGGTATGGGGGGATGATTATATCGGGTCTGACCGGGTAGTAGACGACTTGATCCGGCGCTTGCGCAAAAAAATGACCGGCCTTAAGCTGGAAACGATATATGGCTATGGCTACAGGATGATAAAAACATGAAGAACAAACCGCTTTCCGTACAAATATGGATGGTAATAGCCGGTATTACCCTCAGTATTTCGTTGCTTTTTTTAGCCATTGTACCCGGGACTTTACGCGGCTTTTTTACCCGGCAAATGTACGATACGATTCGCGAATCCCAGGATATGTTCCTGTCCGGCGGCAGACTCATTAAGATTGATGATCTGGTCAAATGGGATCAGCTAAACCAGCAGTACCGCAGTGTCAAACATCTGGTGGTGCTGGATAACGGGCAGGTTTTATGGGGGCTGCCTTCGGTACCGGTACAGCAGAACCTGAATGAAATACTATCCCAGGCCCGGAGTCAGACGGGTATCCAGGCACAATACTGGCGCCAGATCGAAAATGAGCGGATGTATTATGTCATTCGCAAGGGAGACCTGGCCGGACAGCCGGCCTATTTGCTTTCCTACATGTGGGAATCCTATCAAAATGATCTGGTCAACACTTTGTTCAGACGGCTTTTGTGGGTTATATCGGCCCTGTTGCTGTTAAGCTGGATACCTTCTTTCTGGTTGGCCCGTCATCTTACCCGGCCCCTTACTTCCATGGAACAGCAGGTACGCCGTATTGCGGCCCGCGATTGGGATGAACCGCTGATTACCAATCGGCAGGATGAGATCGGGCAGTTGGGGCAATCAATTGAACGCATGCGGGAGCAACTGATTAAACAGGACAAAGCCCAGCATACATTTTTACAGCACATCTCGCATGAGTTAAAGACTCCGATAATGGTAATCCGCAGTTATGCCCAGGCTATAGCTGACGGCATTTTCCCCCGGGGCGGGCTGGAAGGGTCGGTGGCAGTTATTGATGAGGAGGCCGAACGCTTGCAAAGAAGGGTAAAAGATTTGCTCTATCTGACCAAATTGGACCAGCTTTCGGTTTCCAAAGCTGCGGCGGTTGATATAAATATTGCAGAACTGGTCAAACATGTAGTGGAACTGATGCGCTGGCAGAGAACCGATTTGGAATGGAAGGTACAGGTTGAACCAATAATGTTCAAAGGTGATGCCGACCAATGGAAAATTGCGCTGGAAAATCTGTTGGATAATCAGATCAGGTATGCGGCCGGCCGTATATGCATTTCCAGTTCCCGGCAGATCAAGAATGGTAAGTCTGGGCTGACTCTTCGTATAGCTAATGACGGGCCTCCCATTGAAGAGAAATTACTGAACAGCCTTTTTATGGAATATGAAAAAGGTTTCAAAGGACAATTTGGTCTGGGTCTGGCCATAGTGCAGCAAATAGCAGTATCCCACGGTGCCCGGGTTTGGGCTGCCAATGAGGATGAAAGTCCGGCTTTTTATATTGAGCTGGAGATTTAAAGAAGCATACCGCTGGAAACATTTCGGCCCGGTTTGGAAGTATAGGTATGAAAGCATATGACTGTGGTTAATACTTAAAGCATATTCGATTTTCGCTGTTTGCTGGCGGGCACGGGTTGTGTGCGGATTGAAAAAGATATACAATTATGTTACAAAATAGAAGGCGGCTGTCTTCCGGGTAATTTAAAGCCGTTGCCGGTAAACCCGGTCCTGAAGCCCGTAAGTGAAACCCGGCTTATTTCCATGAATAGGTGGATGCCCTTCGGAGGAGAGGGGTTAAAAAGGAGTTTTAAAAAAAATGGAACTGGAACAATGTTTAAATTTTGCCCTTACCAAGGCCCAGCAATCGGTGCACCAATTATTTAAGGCTGAACTGGCGCCTTATGGGGTAACACCCGGACAATATGCATTTTTAAAATGCCTGTGGGATGAAAATGGTCAGACCGCGAAACAGCTGGCTGAACGTCTATTCCTGGATGGTTCAACGGTTACCGGAGTGCTGGACCGCCTGGACCAGAAAGGCTTGATTACTAAACAGGCCGATCCCAAAGATCGCCGTGCATTGCAGATTAATTTGACCGAAAAGGGCCGGGAGCTCAAAGAACCTTTGACTAAAGTAATTGAAGAAACTAACCGGAAAGTACTCCGTAACCTCGACGAAGCCAGTATTCAGGAGCTGAGGCATATACTGCATACTATCGCTCCTTCCTGTACTGATTAACTTTAACCTCTCTCCCCGGGAGGGCGCAGCATAATCCCATCCGGGCAAGCTTTCCTGACAATATTCATTTCCATAATATCTCTTTAATATTCCCCTTATAACATATTTGTCGATAATTGCTTGGCATGCAAATAAATGGTTGACAAAGTATGCCGATTGCATGTAGAATTCAAGCAATAGTACCTGTAAATAAGCGGTAAAAATACTTTATAAAGGGAGAGGAGAGGTCTGGATGGATTTTCTATTGTCGGAGGAGCAACAACTGATCAGAGAGAATATTCGCGACTTTACCCGTCAATATCTTGACCCGGTAGCAGCTGAAATAGATGAGAACAGCCGTTATCCGGAGGAAGTTATAGCCAAACTGGCTGAAATGGATTGGATGGGTATGCCCTATCCCCAGGAATACGGTGGGGCCGGACTTGATTATCTAACCTATGTAATGGTTATTGAGGAGATTTCACGTTCTTGTGCTGCCACCGGTTTTACGGTTTCCTGTCATACTTCGCTGGCCTCCGGTCCTATTTTTTATTACGGTACCGAGGAACAAAAGCAGAAATATCTGGTGCCGCTCTGCAAAGGGCAGCATATAGGTGCTTTTGCCGTAACCGAACCGGGTGCAGGAACCGATGTGGGGGCAGCTAGCTCTACCGCTGTCCTGGATGGGGATGAATATGTCCTGAATGGAACCAAAACTTTTACCTCCAATGGACCTGTGGCCGATACTTTTGTAGCGCTTGCCTACACGGATAAAGCAAAGGGGCCCAAAGGCATGAGCACATTCATAATTCCTAAAGGCACACCCGGGTTAAGGGTAGGGGAACATTTTATGAAAATGGGTATTAGGGCTTCGCAAACTTCCGAAATAATACTTAAAGACTGCCGTATTCCCCGGGAAAATTTGCTGGGATCAGAGGGACAGGGCTTAAAAATAGCTATGGCAAGCTTTGATAATGGCCGCATGGGTATAGCTGCTCAGGCGGTAGGCATTGCTCAGGCCGCTCTGGATGAATCGCTCAGTTATTCCAAACAGCGCATTCAGTTTGGCAAACCTATATCCAAAAATCAGGCCATTCAGTGGATGCTGGCGGATATGGCGACTGATATTGATGCGGCCAGGTTCTTAACTTACCGGGCGGCGTTCATGAAAGACCATGGTTTTCCCTATGGTAAAGAAGCTGCCATGGCTAAAGTCTTTGCAGCGGAAATGGCTAACCGTCATGCTTCCAAGGCGGTCCAGATTCATGGCGGCTATGGTTACATCAAGGGACAAAAAGTTGAACGCTTAATGCGCGACGCCAAAATAACGGAAATTTATGAAGGAACCTCAGAAGCCCAGCGCATGGTGATTGCCGGTAATTTACTGCGGTAGCTCTGCATCAGGCAGACCGCAGGCGGGAAATGTGTAGCTGTTTTTCATAGGGCGGGCTCCGGCCCGGGAAATGTCCCGGTGTTGGTGCAGGCCTGGGAGTTATGGGATGAAGAGGTGTATTTATGGCAGATATAATTGCATGTTTCAAATGGGTTATTGATGAGGCTTATCTTAAGTCAGACTCTTCCGGTAA
>DHSK01000097.1:8695-8838 GCA_002408445.1 Syntrophomonas sp. UBA5288 | reverse complement strand
GGGTCAGCCCGGGCCACCGCCTGGGGCTGTGATTTAACCTATGACTATGTAAAAATAAACGCCGCGTACCGGACTTAATTCAACACAGATTCACACAGATTTTAATTAGAAAATACTGTTGTTGTCATTCTGAACGCAGTGAA
>DHSK01000097.1:0-8512 GCA_002408445.1 Syntrophomonas sp. UBA5288 | reverse complement strand
GATCCTTCGTTAACACTCAGGATGACGCATTTTCATTGGTGGTTGTGTCCTCTGGGCATGGGCGGTTAATATGAAGGACACAGATCTTCTAATTGGGTAATAGTGGTGGTAATTAATTCCTGGATGTGTTTATGGAAAACACACTTTGCTATGCGAGTATAACTCATAAAGATAGGTCTGTACTTAGAAAATTGAATTAATAAACCATAAAAGATCAGTGTTAATCATTTAAAATCTGTGTCCTTCAGTGTTGAATTTTCCCAATAATCCGCGTTTGAATAGGGGGAAGGGAAATGTTGACTTCAGCTATGGAAAAGGCAGGGGTACTGGTCGAGGCTTTGCCTTATATCAAAACCTTTTACGGCAAGCGGGTCGTTATTAAATACGGCGGCGCAGCCATGACTGATTGTGAATTAAAAAAGAAAGTCATGCAGGATATCGTCCTCATGAAATACGTCGGTATGCATCCGGTCATAGTGCACGGGGGGGGGCCCGAGATTAACGGGATGCTGGACCGGCTCGGCATCAAGACTCAATTTGTCAACGGCCTCAGAGTTACAGACCGGGCTACCATGGAAGTGGTGGAAATGGTGCTGGGCGGTAAAGTAAATAAAGAAATCGTCATGGGGTTAAATGCCAGCGGCGGCAGGGCTGTCGGTATTTCCGGCAAAGACGGCAACCTCATTCAGGCCGAACCGGTTGATGCCAGCGGTGCCATGGGCTTTGCCGGGCGGGTGAAAAGCATTAATCCCGAGATTATCGAGACGGTAATAGAAAATGGCTATATACCGGTAATATCCCCGATAGGTACCGATGAGAAGCAGGAGACTTATAATATTAATGCCGACCTGGTGGCAGCCGCGGTAGCAGTAGCCATAAATGCCGACAAACTGGTATTGTTAACCGATGTGCCAGGCTTGCTGCGCGACCCGGCTGATCCTGACAGCCTCATATCCATACTCAAGGTAAGCGAAGTGGCGGATTATGTAGCCGACGGGACCATTGCCGGAGGGATGCTCCCCAAGATTAAATGCTGCGTAGAATCAGTGACCGGGGGAGTGGGACGCACTCATATTATTGACGGACGCCTGGCCCATTCCATCCTGCTCGAAATCTTTACCGACCAGGGCATCGGCACCATGGTCGTCAACGAATAAGCGAATAGACCTAAGTTAACCGCGTCCAGGTTAACTTATTGAACGGAGGCTGGCAAATGACTAATAAGGATATAATGACTAAAGGGCAAGAGTTTGTAATGAATACTTATGGACGGTTTCCCATAGCCCCGGTCAAGGGGCGGGGTTCTTATGTATGGGATGCCAATGGCAAGCAGTATCTGGATTTCATCAGCGGCATAGCCGTATGCGGGCTGGGACATTGCCATCCCGAACTGGTTAAGGTCTTAAAAGATCAGGTCGATACTTTGTGGCATGTTTCCAATCTATACTGGATTAAGCCCCAGGTGGAAGCGGCCGAAAAGCTGGTGCAAATTTCCGGCTTAGGCAAGGCCTTCTTTTGCAACAGCGGCGCTGAGGCTAATGAGGCGGCTATCAAATTGGCCCGCAAATATTTTTACCGCCGCCAGGAAAGCCATAAAAATCATATAATAGTATTTAAAGAATCCTTCCACGGGCGTACCCTGGCTACTGTAACCGCAACCGGGCAGAGCAAATACCAGGAAGGTTTTGCTCCCTTGCCGGAGGGATTTGTTTATGCGGAATATAATAACCTGGACTCCGTTAAAAAAATGGTGACTAAAAACACCTGTGCCATCATGCTGGAACCAGTCCAGGGTGAAGGAGGAATTCATCCCGCAGATATGGATTTCCTGCGGGGCTTAAGGGAATTATGTAATAAGGAAGAATTGCTCTTAATATTTGACGAGGTTCAATGCGGAATGGGCCGGACCGGTAAATTCTTCGCTTTCCAGAGCTATGGCATTAAACCGGATATCGTCACCATGGCCAAATCCCTGGGGGGCGGTATACCTATCGGAGCAATGCTGGCCAGTATCGAAGTTGCGGGCGGGTTTGCTCCCGGAGACCATGCCTCTACTTTTGGTGGCAATCCTCTGGCTACCGCTGCCGCCTGCAAAGTGATCGACCTCATATCCGACCCGGATTTTTTGAAACAGGTGGAGGAATCAGGCCGGTATCTGCAGGAATGTTTAAGTCAAATAACCGATGAAAGAATTGTAGGAATACGTGGACGCGGGCTCATGGTGGGCATGGAGTTTAACATTGATGTCAAAGAATTAATCGGCCTGTGCATGGAACAGGGATTGTTGCTGCTTAACGCCGGACCCCGGGTCCTGCGCTTCGTACCCCCGCTAAACATAAGCAAGAATGAAATAAACCAGGGTGTAGCTATATTGAAAGAAGCTTTAAGGGAGTTATAACATATCAGGTGCATGCCAACGGGCATATCTGATGGGCATACCCAAGCAAGCAGCAGAGTATGCATCAAGTCGCAGTCTGCTTTAAGGACTCGAACTAATCAGCAGGCGTCCGGGCTGGGGTATGGCCCCGACATGTCGGGGTCGCTATAATATAAAAAAACAGTGTTAATCATTTAAAATCTGTGTCCTTCAGGGTTGAATTTACGTGCTAAATAGAAAGGGAGTGGGATAGGTGGAATTTAAAATTAGCCAGGCTTTTAAGGGACGGGATTTCATATCCATACATGATTACAGTGCCGAAGAAATAGCTTATATGATAGAAGTGGGGCTGGAACTTAAGAAAATGCAAAAAGCGGGCATAGCCCACCATATTTTACAGGGCAAAACCCTGGGCATGATTTTTCAGAAATCATCCACCCGTACCCGGGTGGCATTCGAAGTCGGTATGTACCAGCTCGGAGGGCATGCACTGTTCTTAAGCCCCCGCGACATCCAGATCGGACGGGGTGAGAGCGTCAAGGATACCGCTCTGGTGCTGTCACGCATGCTGGATGGCATTATGATTCGCACCTTTGCGCATGAAGAAGTGCTGGAACTGGCTAAGTGGGCTTCGATTCCGGTCATAAACGGTCTGACCGACCTTTTGCATCCCACTCAGGTCATAGCCGATCTGATGACTGTCAAGGAACATAAAGGCGAGCTGAAAGGCCGGAAAATGGTTTTTGTGGGTGATGGCAACAACGTGGCCCACAGCCTCTTGTTTGGCGGAGCTAAAACCGGTATGGAAGTGGTTATTGCCACTCCCAAAGGTTTCGAGCCGGACAGTAATATTGTTAAACTGGCCGAGGAGGATGCCAAAGCAACCGGTGCCCGTGTGTCTGTAGCAGAGGACCCGGAAGAAGCAGTCAAAGGCGCCGATGTCATATATACCGATGTGTGGGCCAGCATGGGAGAGGAAGACAAGGCGGAAGAGAAAGAGAAGAATTTTAAAGCCTATCAAATAAATAAACATTTGCTTAGTCTTGCCAACAAAGATGCAATCGTATTGCACTGCCTGCCCGCCAAACGGGGCAAGGAGATAACGGACGAGGTCATCGACGGCCCTCAATCGGTGGTATTCGATGAAGCTGAAAACCGTCTCCATGCCCATAAGGCGATAATGGCGTTGGTGATGTAAGCTAGAGTAATAGATGCAGATTAACGCTGCGCGGTTAGACAACTTTTGTGTCATTGCTATAAATAAACGTGGGTGTCATCCTGAGCGGAGCCTTGTCATTCTGAACGAAGTGAAGAATCTTTCCTCCTGAGCATAGAAAGATCCTTCACTAACGCTCAGGATGACAACAAGATCATGCAACGCTCAGAATGACAAAAATGGCAAAATAGAAGAGCAGAACATGAAATGGAGGATGAAGACATGGATAAAGTAGTACTGGCTTATTCGGGAGGATTGGATACATCAATAATCATACCCTGGCTGAAAGAGAACTACGGTTATGAAGTTATCGCTTACTGTGCCGACCTGGGACAGGGAGAGGAACTGGAACCGGTAAGAGACAAGGCGATTAGATCAGGGGCCTCCAAAATATATATAGATAATCTGGTAGAAGAGTTCGTAACCGGGTATATCTATCCGGTCCTAAAAGCCGGAGCGGTTTATGAGAAAAAATACTTGCTGGGCACCTCCTTTGCCCGCCCCCTGATAGCCAAAAAACTGGTGGAAGTGGCGGAAAAAGAGGGAGCAGTAGCGATTTGTCACGGCGCCACCGGCAAAGGCAACGACCAGGTACGTTTTGAACTGGGCATCAAAGCTTTAAATCCCGATATTAAGATAATAGCCCCCTGGCGGGAATGGACCATCAAATCACGCGAAGAAGCCATCGACTATGCCATGGCGCATAACATCGACGTACCCGTAACCAAAGAAAAAATATACAGCCAGGACCGCAATCTGTGGCATATCTCCCATGAGGGCGGCGAACTGGAGGACCCGGCCAACGAAGCCAGTGACAACATGCTGGTATTGACCGTACCGCCGGAAAAAGCCCCCGACGAGCCGACTTATATCGAAATCGGTTTCCAGGAAGGTGAACCGGTCTCATTAAACGGCCAATCCTATAGCCCGGTCGATTTGCTCATCGAACTGAACCGGCTGGGCGGAGCCAATGGCGTAGGCATCATCAGCATGGTGGAAAACCGCCTGGTAGGGATGAAATCCAGAGGCGTGTATGAGACCCCGGGAGGAACCATCCTGTATGCGGCCCATGATGAACTGGAACGGCTCACCCTGGACCGGCGCACCTTGCAGTTCAAAGAACAGATGGCGGTCAAATACGCCGAACTGGTATACGACGGCAACTGGTTTACCAAGTTAAGATATGCCATGGACGCCTTTATCAATGAGACCCAGAAGACCGTGACCGGTACCGTAAAAGTAAAACTCTACAAAGGCAGCTGCACCGCCGTATCGTCAACTTCGCCTTACTCACTCTACAATGAGAGTATCGCCACTTTCGGCGCAGACGACGTTTACAGTCATAAAGATGCGGAAGGATTTATAAATCTCTTTGGCCTGCCGCTCAAAGTACAGGCCCTGCTTGACCGGAAAAATAAGTCGGAAAATGGAAATTAATAGGTAATACACAGGATTTTCCACTGTTTCCACAAGGAGGCCGGTGAAATAGTAATTTTGCCGGCCTTGTTTTTCTTTCCCTTCGAATAGCTCCAAGAACCAGCGAAAGATTCCAAACAAACATCAAATCAGCGGGAGGCAGAGTCAGGATAACCTTGAAGATAAACTGCCCGGTGTGCTAATAATATTAATGCTCGCCTTTTTCAGGGGGCGCAAAAAAAATAAATTATACACAAGGATTTCTATGATATATACTGAATATAGTATATAGCTTAATCGATATACCATATATAGTAGTACTTTAAACTTATTAAAGGAGGATGAAAGTTGGATATAAACCGGGTACAAAAACGGGACGGTAGACTAGTACCGTTTGAAAAACAGAAAATCGTGAATGCCATCTGGAAGGCTGCCCAGGCAGTAGGAGGAAAGGACTATGAAAATGTTCTTGAACTGGCTGATAAGGTGGCTGAAATAGCCGATACTATATATCCCGGCAACGAAATCGTTACGGTAGAGGAGATACAGGACCTGGTCGAAAAAGTGCTGGTCAAAGCCGGCCACTACAAAACCGCCAAGGCCTATATCCTGTATCGCAACCAGCATCAACTGATGCGGCAGGCTGACCTTTTGCTGGCCAATAATAAAATAATTGCCGATTACCTGGAGAAAAACGATTGGAGAATAAAAGAGAACTCTAATATGACCTATTCCCTGCAGGGGATGAATTTTCATATTGCTTCACTCGTCGTATCACAATACTGGCTGCAGCAGATCTACCCGCCCGAAATCAGGGAAGCCCAGATGAACGGGGATTTTCACATCCATGACCTGGGTATCCTGGGCGTATATTGCGTAGGCTGGGATATCAGGGACCTGCTGATGGAAGGATTTAAGGGGGTTCGGGGTAAAGTTGCCAGCCGCCCGGCCAAACATTTCCGGTCCATTCTGGGGCAGATCGTCAATTTCTTTTTCACTTTGCAGGGAGAAGCGGCCGGAGCTCAGGCCTTTTCCAATTTTGATACCCTTTTGGCACCCTTCATTCGATATGATAACCTGGATTACAAACAGGTCAAGCAGTGCCTGCAGGAGTTTGTTTTCAATATGAACGTACCTACCCGGGTAGGTTTTCAAACTCCCTTTACCAATGTTACCCTGGACCTTAAGGTGCCCGATTATATGAAAGATGAGCCGGTCTTAGTGGGGGGACAGTACATCGAGGCTACCTATGGCGAATTCCAGGCCGAAATGAATCTTTTCAACCAGGCTTTTGCCGAGGTTATGATGGAAGGGGACGCGGAAGAACGCGTATTTACTTTTCCCATCCCCACCTATAATATCAGTGAAGATTTCGACTGGGATAATCCCGACTACAATAAAATATGGGAAATGACTGCCCGCTATGGCATCCCTTATTTCTCCAACTTCATAGGTTCCGACATGAAGCCGGAGGATGCCCGCAGCATGTGCTGCCGCTTAAGAATCGACAACCGCGAACTGCGTAAACGCGGCGGCGGATTATTTGGCGCCAATCCTCTGACCGGGTCGATCGGAGTAGTAACTATCAATATGAGCCGGCTGGGCTATCTCTCCCACACCCGGGAAGAATTTTATGAACGCCTGGTTCGCATCATGGACATGGCCCGCGACAGCCTGGAAAACAAGCGCAAAGTATTGGAAAGTCTGACCGAGTCCGGTCTGTATCCTTATTCCCAATTCTATCTGCGGGGAGTAAAAGAGGCACAGGGCCGTTACTGGAAGAATCATTTTTCGACTATTGGTCTGGTGGGAATGAACGAAGCCTGTCTGAACTTTTTGGGGCAAAATATTGCCAGTGCCGAAGGGCGGGCCTTTGCTATCGAGGTACTGGATTTCATGCGGGACAGGTTACTGACCTATCAGGAAGAAACCGGCAATATTTATAATCTGGAAGCAACCCCGGCCGAAGGAGTCAGCTACAGCATTGCCCGCAAGGACAAGAAACAGTATCCTAATATTATCGTGGCCAACAATGACCGGGTGAATGAGGGGGGCGAACCTTACTACACCAACTCCACCCAGCTCCCGGTAAATTACACCGATGATTTATTTGAAGCCTTGAACTATCAGGATGAACTGCAGGCGAAATATACCGGCGGCACCGTATTCCATATATTCCTGGGCGAATCAGTGCCTTCCATAGATTCGGTCAAAGCTCTGGTGAAAAAGGTATGCAATCAATTTTCGCTGCCCTACTTCACCATAACTCCGACCTTCAGCATTTGCCCGGAACATGGTTATCTGTCCGGAGAGAAATCAGTTTGCCCCATCTGCCAGGCAGAAGGCAAAACAACTAGCTGTGAGGTCTACTCCCGAGTAGTCGGTTACCTCCGCCCGGTCGACCAGTGGAACGCCGGCAAACAGGAAGAATATAAGGAAAGAAAAATCTATGATTCAGCGTTGATAGGGTAAGAATATGTAGAGAAAGGTTTGACTCCTGCTATTCCAGCAGGGGACACACCTTCCTCTCAGGTCCGCTGCGCGGACCGAAGTAAGGAATGTCCCCGTGTTAGTATTAATCCATAACCGTAGGCCGGCCTATGCCCTACGGGTACAACTGATGTTCCCTTGCGGTCACTATTAATGACGCAGGGCGATAGCCCTTCACCCATAGGGCACAACTGATGTTCGCGTCCGCTCACTATTAAGGACGCAGGCCGGTGAAACTATATAACACAGAAATTTCAAAGACCTAAGACAGGAGCAGAACATTGTCCGAAATGAAATTTGCAGGAATCATGAAACAGAGTCTGGTCGACTACCCCGGTAAAGTAGCGGCGGTTCTTTTTACCCGGGGCTGCAACTTTTGTTGCCCCTTTTGCCATAATGCCCATCTGGTCATAAAACCCCATAACCCGCCGCCGGCCCTGGAAATGCAGGAAATATTGACTTTTTTACGTAAACACAGCGGTTTCCTCGATGCGGTGGTAGTGAGCGGGGGAGAGCCTACCTTGTACCCAGGCCTGCCCGAAGCTTTCCGCGAATTCAAAGCCCTGGGCTATTTCACCAAAATCGATACCAACGGCACCAACCCCACCATGCTCAAACAAATGCTGGATGAAGGCCTGCTCGATTATGTAGCCATGGATGTGAAAGCACCGCTGGAATTTAAAAAATACGCGAACACCGTAGGCAGCCTGACCTCGGGCGAGTTCTTCAATGTCAGAAACTCCATTAATCTTTTGCGCCAGGTCACCGTCAGGGCCGAATTCCGCACCACCGTAGTGCCGTCTCTGCACAGCGAAGACGACATCGTAGAAATTGCGCGGTATCTTAAAGGCTCAAAAATCTATACCCTGCAGCAGTTCAATCCTTCCGTCACTCTGGACGCCGGCTTCGGCAATGTCATTCCCTACAGCCGGGACCAGATGCAGGAAATAGCCCAACGCTGCCGTGAATACATTGAAGAAATAAAAACCGTAAACCTCTAAAAAATCCTGCTT
>DHSK01000017.1 GCA_002408445.1 Syntrophomonas sp. UBA5288 | reverse complement strand
AAATGTTTCAGAGGTAGTTGGTTGGATCCATTTACCGCTATGCCTGAAACACCAATGGCTAAAGGAAAAAAATATGAGCAGCTGAATGTAAACCAGAAGTTAAAGTTTGAACAATATTCTCTATCTATCGTAGTTCTTGAAGACTCAACAATAGATGAAATAAGGGATATGTTTTTACGATTACAAAATGGCACTCCATTAAATGCACAACAAAAAAGAGATGCCATGGGATCGAATATTGGAAATGCGGTTAGAGAGTTGGCCGCACTACCGTTTTTCACCAACTCAGTTCCTTTTAACAATTCAGCATCCAATCATAATCTTGTTGCTTCCCAAATGCTGCGTTTGGAGCTAAAAAACGAAATAGCAAGCTGTACATCTCAGCAACTTGATAAATTATATGAGCATTATAAAAAAACAGTGATTGATCCCGCAGTAACCGGTAGAACAAAGAAAATTATTGGAATGCTGGGTGAAATTTTCCCTAGTAACAACCCTCATCTTAATCAAAACTACGCACTTAGTCTTTACTGGCTATTATCTCGAATTCTACTTACCTATGATATATCAGCCTCGGAATACACCAAAATTAGGAATAATTTTGAGAAGTTAGATGCAGCTCGTATGGAAGCTATGATACGTGGTTATAACAAAAAGAAAGATGAGATATATGAAGATCTTAGCCTGGCCATGTCTCGTGGTAATTTGGGCACGGAAGCTTTAATAAAGAGACATGAAATTATCGGGCTATATTTATTTGACAATGTGACTTTAATAGAAATTCCAAAACTTGATCCAAAACGCAACTTTACATTTGAAGAAAAGCTTCTTCTTTATCGTAGGGCAGGAGGTAAGTGTCAGTTAGAACATAAGGGAAAAATATGCGGCCGCAGTATAGACTTTGAGGATGCAGTTGTTGATCATATTAAACCTCATAGTTTAGGCGGGAAAACTGAGTTGTCTAACGGACGAATTGCTTATAATTCATGTAATATTGCCCGCGGAAATCGCAATAACTTTAATCCAGAAAAAGATTGTCATTTAGATGAGGATTAATACTTTTAAGGAAATGTGTGCTGCTCAGCAAGTTTTATGTGATGGTTATGTGATCAAAACTAAATAAACCTACTATATATCAATTGGGGCCCTTGTATAATGGCATTTCAAGAATATAGTTTATGTGATTAAACTAAAATTTCATGTTAACCAAACTGGCGTTTAATATGTCCGTAAATGGATTATAAATATATATGTCAGTGCCTTCTATATTCAACTAACCCAGCTATTTTGTAGCTGGGTTTTAATATATTTACATTAAATATAAAATTATTAACCTTATAGGTTAATAGAAATATCACTTTATGCATATTATATTGTATAATGAGTTTGGTAGATATAATAAATTTACTCCATAAATTTCAATGGAGGATTTCATGGAAATTGAATTTAAAACTGCCAAACTCAAGAAAACCTGCGAAAGCTACGATTTAGCAAAGAAACAGTGGGGCGAAAAAATGGCACGTGCTATTATCAAGCGGCTTAATGAGATACAGAGTGCTGATTGTATCGCCGATTTGAACCACGCTCCTCCGACCAGATGTCATCTATTGGAACCTCATAAACTAGGTATATATGCGGTTGACGTGGGGCACCCCTTCCGTCTCACGTTTCAGGCAGTATCAGAATCTGGTCAGCCGATTGGAAATATTGATGCGTCACAGGTTAAATGTGTAAAGATACTGGAGGTGACTAATTATCATGACGACTAAACAAAGAAAAACTGGATTTAGTCCTGATATTGCCATTCCTCCTGGGGAGACTCTACAGGAATTTGTGGATTCGCTTGCTATGACCCAGGTGGATTTGGCAAAGCGAACTGGCTTAACAACTAAAACGATTAATGAGATTATTAAAGGCAAAGCTTCCATAACCCAAGAAACTGCATTGAAACTAGAAAGTGTTTTTGGAACACCGGCAAGTTTTTGGAATAATCTAGAGGCCAACTATCAGGAAACTAGGGCACGGTTACAGGCAGAAAAAGATATTGAAAATGAAACCGTTATAGCCCGATTGATTCCCTATTCAGAATTAGCGCGGAGAGGTTTTGTTAAACCCACTAGTAAGGTTAAGGAAAAGGTGGTTAATCTTCGGCAATTTTTCGGTGTTGCATCTTTAAATTATATTTCGGATATTTTACCGGTTGCCTTTAGAAAGCACGACAAAGCCAGCGCTTCTCATTACGCTTTGGCGTCTTGGATTCGGATGGGAGAGTTATTAGCCGGGGATATAAAAACGCAAGACTTTAGTGAAAAAAAATTAAAAGAGATGATCCCGAAATTTAAAGAATTAACTATGTTGGAAGCTAATGATTTTCTACCCCGGTTAAGTGAATTGTGTGCTTCATGTGGAGTAGTGCTAGTAATTGTTCCGCATTTACCGAAAACCTTTGCTCATGGGGCAACTAAATGGCTACATCCTTTGAAGGCTATGATTCAGCTTAGTACCCGGTATCAATATGCTGATATTTTTTGGTTTAGCTTTTTTCATGAATTGGGGCACATACTGTTACACAGTAAGAAAGAGGCATTTGCTGAAACTGGGGATAAAACTAAAGAAGAATCTGAAGCGGATGGTTTTGCGTCCGATTGTCTTATCCCTAGAACAAAGTATAAGAGTT
Organism: Syntrophomonas sp. UBA5288; assembly: GCA_002408445.1. GTDB lineage: Bacteria > Bacillota > Syntrophomonadia > Syntrophomonadales > Syntrophomonadaceae > UBA4851. The sequence goes on along the minus strand of DHSK01000017.1, from coordinate 7,095 downwards.
TTATATCCAAAAATAGATTTACCCGGGATTCGATAATCAAGTTTGCTGATGAAGTTGGAATTGACCATGGAATAGTAGTGGGAAGGCTACACCATGATCAAAAGATTCCGTGGGGTGGTTTTCAAGAGATGCAACGGAAGTTTTCATGAGTGAGTTGGTTGGTTTAAAAAAACCTAAACAAAGGAGGTAAACCAGATGGCAAAAGTTCCAACGTTCAAACCAGGTCAAAAGGTTCCGAAGTCTTCACAAGCGGAGATTATCGGCCCAAGAGGAGGACGAACGGGCCAAGAGAGAACGGTTGTTAAGGGAGAACGCTTTCCTCCTACTCCAAAACCAGGCCAGACTTATCAAATAGCAGATCCTACAAAACATTAAATGCTTTACTAATGTAGGCAGCTTCTTGTTGGGATGCTTCCTTCGAATGGAAAAGGAATATGGTAAATAATGCCGAAAGGTAGGGGGAATAGAGTAACGCAGTTTATAGAGGGAGGGAGAGGCTGTGCTGACAGATTGGGGAACGCTTGATACTATCTAAATATGCATGCATTAACCAAGCGGCTGTTCGTCTTAAACCAGAATTAATACCTGATGAAGCCAATATTAGGCCTGCTTTCTTTCATGATACAGATAGGATAATACATTCACTTGCTTACAGTCGGTATATAGATAAGACCCAGGTGTTTTTCCTTTTTGAAAATGATCATATTACTCATAGAGTTCTTCATGTACAGCTAGTATCGAAAATTGCAAGGACTGTTGGCAGATTCTTAAGATTAAATGAAGACTTGATTGAGGCAATAGCCTTGGGGCATGATCTAGGACATACTCCATTCGGTCATGATGGTGAAAATTATTTAAATGTGATTTGCGAAGAACAACGAATTGGGTATTTCCGCCATAATGCTCAGAGTGTGCGCTTTCTTACAAAATTGGAGAATTTAGGCGAAGGTTGTAATCTCACGCTTCAAGTTCTGGATGGAATCCTATGCCATAATGGGGAGGAGATTTCAGAACATTATGAGCCCGTTTATACAAAAACAAAAGAACAGTTTGAAAGGGAATACCGATCATGTCTAAACCAGCCTGGCTTTGGAAAAGGAATAAAACCATCTACCCTTGAAGGGTGTGTTGTTAGGGTATGCGATGTAATAGCCTATATAGGACGGGATATTGAAGATGCAATTACTATTCAATTGATGACCCGGGATGAAATACCTGAAGAGATATCAATCATTCTTGGTAAAGATAACCGGAATATAATCGACGTTCTGGTTAGGAATCTTGTAAAAAATAGCTTTGGCCAACCATACCTTAGTTTTTCCAGGGATGTTCTGAATGCATTGCAATCTCTACGGGATTTCAATTACCAAAAAATATACTTTGCTCCTGTTAAGCAGCAACAGGATAGTAAAATAGAAAAAATGTTCCGAATGATGTTCCAAACTTTTCTGGATGATTTAAAAACGAAGAATGCGAAATCCAGAATATATAAAGACTTTCCGATTATCAATAATCAAATATATCGAAGTAATACAGCAGATGCTAGGGTTGTTATAGATTATATTTCCGGTATGACTGATAATTATTTCTTGAATACATTTAAAGAGCTCTTTTTACCTTACCGATGAGTTATGGGTATATGAAAAAGAAAGAAGAACGTAAATATGGCAACCGCCGTGGTGACGAACTACCCGAGGAGCTTTCCACCCGGGGAAAACGGCTGGAAGCTATCAAAAAGCCAAGGCTGAACTCGAAGCTGAAGCCAAAACAAAAACCGAACAAGAACAACGCTTACCAGTAGCTTCATTTGATTACATTTTTATTAGGCCTGATTTATTAAAAGAAGGCCAAAAATGGCGTGAAAAAAATATGCCTAAGATGCTTAGTATGGTAGCGAGGGAGGAGTAAAATGGAATCAATAAAGAGACAGGTCATATTATTGTCTTTGATTGAATCTATGAAAGATAATGGCAGCTGGTGTGGTGAGACCCATATTCAAAAAAGCATGTATTTTTTACAAACCATGTTTCTGGTGCCAACAGATTTCGAATATATTCTATATAAGCATGGCCCATTTTCTTTCGAACTTAGAGACAGTCTAGGAGATATGAGAGGTAATATGCTAGTTGAGTTATCAAGCCGTATTCCCTATGGTCCTTCCTATCGGTCATCGAAGACTGGTAGAGCTTTAATAGATAGATATCCTAAGACATCAAAATTATACAAACGAAAGATTGATTTTATTGCAAAACAGTTTTCTAATTTAGGGGTTGCAGATCTTGAAAGGATAGCAACTGCATTATATGTAACGATAGAAGAAAAAGGGAGAACAATGGAGGCTCGAGCTCAAAGAATTCATGATATAAAACCTCATATCCCTGTAATTGCTGCCCAAAAAGCTATTCAGGAAATAGAAAAATTATCAAAAGAGTATGCTTCAAATTAATTCTTAAAATTAGTACCCATTTGGTGCCCCAATTTGCATTTTGGAGCATCAAATGGGCTTTTCAGTTTCTGATCAGGATTAGAAAAGCCGATATTTACCAATTCGCATATACCGGATAAGTATTTTCCAATCAACGGATTCTGATGGCATTGCCCCGGACTAATGGCTCAATAATGTTTTAACGGAATATAGCAAGAAAGGCTTCGCCATGAACGAGGAGCGGCTGAAGAATCCGCAGCCGTTTGGAGCCGACTATTTTGGCGAATTGCTGGATCGACAGCTTTTTTAATTGCAAACAATACTAAGCCATAATGGATGCCGGGAGCATCGTCTCCCCACGACACTTCTCTATGCATAGATCTCTGCCCAATAGGAAAAGGTAGACTAAAAAACAAAAGACAAAAAGGTGATCATATGACTAAACCGCACCTTTATCTGAGTCGCGATTATGATGATAATCTTGATCTTTTTAAGCAGGAACTGGGCGAAGGTGAGAGCTTCGATGTGATCGTACGGGAAATTGAGGTAGCGGAGCGCAGGGCGGCTCTTATCTGTTTTGACGGACTGATCAAGGATGATATGTTGACTGAGATAATGGAAACTCTGTTTATGCTCACTAAAAAGCAAGTGGACCGGGGCCTAAACAAGCAGATCATCCGTTCCGGTATTCCTTATATCGAAGTGTCCAGCGAGACTAAGATCGATGAACTGCTCTATGCGGTTTTATCCGGTTCCATCCTGTTGATTATCGATGGCTGCAAGGAAGGTTTTGTGATTGATGCCCGCACCTATCCGGCCCGCGGTCCTGAAGAGCCGGAGATTGAACGAGTGGTACGGGGATCGCGGGATGGATTCACGGAAACGATCGTATTTAATACCGCGCTTATAAGGCGACGGATCAGGGACCCCAAACTCAGGATAGAGCTCCTCCGGGTAGGAAAGAGATCGAAAGCGGATGTCGGCGTGGTCTACATTAAGGATGTGGCCAATCCCGAGATCATTCAGACCATCAAAGATAAAATTGCCGCCGTCGAGGTGGATGGAATTCCCATGGCGGAAAAATCTTTGGAGGAATTGATTGTCCCGGGCCAGATTTGGAATCCCTTTCCCAAAGTGAGGTATACCGAAAGGCCGGATGTGGCGGCCCATCATCTGTTGGAAGGACATGTACTGGTGATCGTTGATACCTCGCCCAGTGTTATCATAGCTCCGGTTACCTATTTCCATCATGTGCAGCATGCCGAAGAATACCGGCAGACTCCGGCGGTAGGAGCCTACATTCGCTGGCTGCGCTTCGCAGCCGTGATCGCCTCAGTTTACCTGACCCCCCTTTGGCTGCTCTTTGCTCTTTCTCCCGAGCTGCTGCCGGAATCGCTGGCTTTCATCGGGCCTAAGGAAGTCGGCCATGTTCCGCTGTTTTTACAGTTTGTCCTGGCGGATATAAGTCTGGACCTCATGCGAATGGCTGCCATTCATACCCCTTCGCCCCTGGCTACCGCGCTGGGAGTGATTGCAGCTCTCCTGATCGGGGACATTGCGGTGAAGATCGGGCTTTTTATACCGGAGGTCATACTTTACACCGCCCTGGTAGCGATTGGGTCTTTTTGTACTCCCAGTTACGAGATGGCCATGGCCAACCGCCTGGCTCGTCTTTTCATTTTGTTTGGGACCGGTTGGTTCCGCCTGCCCGGTTTTATTATTTGTACGGTATTGTTATTTCTTCTGTTGGCCTTCACCAAATCATTTAATGTGCCTTACCTGTGGCCGCTTATACCCTTTAACTACCGGGCCTTAAAGACCATTCTGGTCCGTTCTCCCGTACCGGTGCAAAATATACGGCCGGAAATTTTGCAGCCTCAAGATAAGCGGCGGCAAACCGGACCGGCCTAGGCCTAAGCCTGGCCGTCCTGGTTGCCCGGCAGGCTGCGGATGAAATGGAGCTGGACTTAGGGCAGGAGGTTTGGGCGGTTTTCAAAACCACTGCGGTTCATGTCTTTTTCGGGTAATAAAACATGCCAAAGAGAGCCCGGTTATGGAATTTAATGGATTGACATGTCGGAAGTGAATGGAGTACTTTTGATATAATTGAACGTATATTTAGTCAGGAGGTGTATCTATGGCCGAGCAACTGCGCTGGGTTAAAACTCATTGTGCCCGAATGGATCATGGTGGATGCGGGTTATTGGTTGGAGTTAAAGATAACAAGATCGTTCAGATCAAAGGCGACCCGGAAGGATATTTAAATCAGGGATATACCTGTTACAAAGGCCGGGTATCGGCTGATCGTATTAGCCATACGGATCGTCTCCGTTATCCGTTAAAACGTGCCGGGAAACGCGGTGAAGGCAAATGGCAGCGCATTTCCTGGGATCAGGCCCTTGATGAATGTGCGGAAAATTTGCTTAATCTTAAAGAAAAATACGGGGCGCAGGCGGTTGCCTTTGGCGTGGGGATGCCCAAGGGGCTGGAACATTTCGTACTGATCCGTCTGGCCAACACTTTTGGCTCACCCAATGTGGTGGCTTCTCAGGATGTGTGCCATGCTCCCCGCGAGGTCAGCGGGATGCACACCTGTGGTTTCTATCCCATTGCCGATCTCCATAATCCGACCAAACTGATCATGTCATGGGCCAGCAATGTCCTTTCCAACAACGAGGAAGGACAAATAGCCAGTAATGTTTGGCAGCAGCTTAAGAACGGCGCGCGAATGATTGTGGTTGACCCACGCAGGACGGAACTGGCTGACAAAGCGGAGTTGTGGCTGCAGTTGCGGCCAGGAACCGACAATGCCCTTGCTCTGGGATTTATACATGTAATAATTGAGGAATCCTTATACGATAAAGAGTTTGTATCCAAGTATACCTATGGTTTTGAAGAACTGGCATCTCACGTAAAGCCATACAGCCCGAATTATGTTTCCCGGATTACCTGGGTGCCGGCTGAATTAATAAGGAAAGCGGCACGGCTATATGCCGCTGCTAAACCTGCCGCCCTGCAATGGGGTAATGCAATAGAACATACTATCAATGTATTCGACACCACCCGCGCGCTGATTTGCCTGATGGCAATTACGGGAAACCTGGAAGTGCCGGGCGGCAATATAAATGCTCACGACCCGAAAATAATGGGTTTGGGCGAATTCGTACGAGCAGACCTAATACCTAACAAACGTAAGGAGATGATCGGTGCCTATCACGGAACCATTCCGCGTATGATGACGGTCCCGCCGGCCTATTTCCGTCAAGCGGTCCTGGAGGAAACTCCTTACCCGGTCAGGGGATACTATTGCCTGTGTACCAATCCCATGGTGGCCTGGGCAGATAGCACCGTAAGTTATGAAACATTTATGAAACTCGATTTTATAGCGGTGGCCGATATTTTTATGACCCCGACGGCAGCTATGGCTGATATCGTTTTCCCAGTCGCCCACCAGTATGAAATGAATGATATTGGGCATTATGGCCTTGGCCACGGTATGATCCTGGCCCGCCCGAAAGTTGTCGAGCCTCCTGAAGAATGTTGGCCTGACATAAAAATTATGAACGAACTTGGTAAGCGAATATCGTCCCCGGAATACTGGCATGACAATCATGAAGATTTTCTCGAAGACTTGCTACGCCCCGCCGGTTTAAGTTATAGCGAATTTGCCCAAAAGGGTTATCTAAAAGGACCTGATCGTTTCCGGGAATATGAAACCAAGGGTTTTCGCACTCCTACCGGAAAAGTGGAGCTTAAGCTGTCCACCGCCGAAAAGTTTAAGCTCAAAGCTTTGCCCGCATACACAGCCCTGCCGGAAGAAGAAAACCCGGATTACCCGCTCATATTGAGCAGTGCCAAGAGTCATTATTATTTGGTGTCATCGTATCGCTGGGTTGAAAAACTGCGGCAAAAACAACCCGACCCGGTGGTGGAAATTCATCCTGAAACAGCGGCAGCTCATGGTATTGATGAAGGCGACCGAGTGATCATTGAAACCGCAAATGGCCAAATTACCCAAACAGCAAGAATTACTGACATCGTTCACCCCCGAGTGATCAGCGCCGCACTGGGCTGGTGGTTTCCCGAGGGAGATCCGAGCCAGCAATACGGGTGGCGAGAAGCCAATTTTAATATGCTGACTTCGATGAGCAAACTGGGCCAGGAATTTGGAACCCCGAACATTAAGAATATACCCTGCAGGATATGTAAGGTATGAGACATAGAAGATGTAGGATTCAATATTATGATATGGACTGGAAGCAATGTGTTATGGATTTGGATGGAGATTTATCCGAATTGCTGCAACATGAATATGATCATTTGGATGGAGTATTGGCTACCATGCGGGCAATCGACAATAGATCTTTTGTAATAAAGAAGCCCCGAGGATGGGGGGGATGTAAGCAGGCAGAGTTGTTTTAAAAAGTTTTGCTAATAATAACAACAATCAGCAACACAACTGTATGTTCTGCACACCGTAGACGCTATGCCGGGAAACTTCCTGCATGGGTCAGGTAAATTTCCGGTATCACCCGGATACATCTTGCCTTAATCATTTGACCACATTCACCGGGATTCCTTTTAAAAACCCCTCAATATTTTCAACAACTCCCTTTACCAGAGTGTCGCGGGCCTCCCGGCTGGCCCAGGCTATATGGGGAGTAATAAAA
>DHSK01000020.1 GCA_002408445.1 Syntrophomonas sp. UBA5288 | reverse complement strand
TCGGTTTCCTGTAGACTGTCATGCCCGAGATATATGGAGAGGTAAGGTACTGAATCATCGATTCTTCTCCCGGCTTTTTCAGCAGCGGCAAAGGACTTGAAGACGAAAACATGACGCATGCAATGCAGGCAGGGACCGCGTTCATGCTTTTTCCGTCCAGGAAAAGATATATCCGCAAGACGGAGTATCTTCTCAAACCAGTGCTGGGCATCCTTTGGCATCATTGATTCATCTTTTCCAGAGACAGGAAACAGCCAGGCATCTGGGACCCCAACGATCCCCATTGCCAGACAGTAACGTTCCAGAATCTCAGTCAGCAAAGGATTCATTGGCACCAAACGCTGCTTGTCACCTTTTGTATGCCTCATAATCAAGATCCCGCCAATCAGGTCGACATCCTTCATCTTTAAGGAAAGCGTCTCTCCTATCCGGAGCCCGCAGCCATACATGAGCCTGATGACCATGGGAAACTCGAACTGAATCAGCGGATTCTTCTTTGTGTTTGAGACATCAAGGTTGTCTGCCTGTAGATATATCCGTTCCAGTTCCTCATCCGAGAAGATATATGGGACATAGTCATCAGCGACCTTGGGTATCGGAGGAATGTAAGCGTTAATTCCAATACTGTTAAGATACTTTAAAAAAATACGTATGACTATGACCTCATTTGCTATGGAGCTGCTCTTTCCGTTCAGGGTATGAATCCAGTCATTAATAAGGCCTTCTGGTACGGACTTTTCATTTGTATATCCAGCTGCAAACGTATCAAAATCTGAAAGATAACGACAGTCATGGGCATATGCACTCTTACTGAGTAATGCCTGTCGCAAGGATAGAAAATCTTCAAGTTCTTTCCGGAAGGGGCCGCTGAATGTCCTCATAACCGCCACCTCCCTTCCAGAAACTCTTTGAAACAACCGGAAGGTGCAGGCGGTTCAATAGCATACTCACGAAGCCTCTCGATATCAACCCTTGCATAGTGCTTGACGGCATCAGGGTCTGCATGTCCAAGGATTTTCCGTACTACATCGTATGACACCAGATGGTTTATCATTGAGCTGGCCAGAGAAGAACGGAACACATGGGGACCATGCTTCTTATCAGTGATATCGATGCCAGCTTTACCGAAATATTTGTTAGTCTCAAAGCGGACGACAGAAGCTGTTATCTTCTCGAATGGGGCATATGCCCTCAGGAATACATAAGGCTGACCCGATTTCGGCCTTCCGTTCTTAAGATAATCAGCTAATGCAGCTTTTACTGCCGGGATCATGGGAAGGACAAGAGGTTCACTTGTCTTTTCCTGTGTAATACTGATAGTGCCGTTACCAAAGTCAAGCGACGAAAAAGTGAGGTTTGCTATATCGCCGGATCTCATACCAAGCCGAGTTGCGAGAAGCAGCATCGCATAATCGCGTTTTCCGATTTTAGAGTTAGTATCTATCGTTTCCTCAAAACGGTTGATTTCATCCTCTGTATAAGTACTCGGAAGGCGGAACGCTCTCTTAAAATGAGGAATGATAGTTGAGAAATCATGATTTATCAGACCGGCACAATTCAGATATCGCAGAAACATCCTGATGACAGCCCATCCGTCTTTGTTGTTCTGCATGAGGCATGCCCTTCCGATGATGGCAGCGTCCGCATCCCTAAGGTCATGGCATCCAAGGGATTCGAGATGGCAATAGAATTCCCTAAGGAAATATCTCTTTCCAATGATTGTTGATTCCCTGTTTCCATCATCCCTGCATTTCTGCAGATATGCATCCATCAATGTGGTGTAGCTTTCGGGCAACGGGGTGAGTTCCGTTTTTCGCTGGATTTGATACTTATCAACACAGTAATCATCTAAGCGATGAATGACTGTATTAATGTATTGCCGATTGCCTTTGCTGAGTGCATGCGTTGAAAGATAATCATCAATAAATCTTTGGCCGACAGACGGGTCATAAGTGACAATGTCATTTGCAATCATATATCGCTCAAGTTGACTCAGCTTCCGGCGATAATTAATGATGGTATAATTTCTGTAGGCCTTGTCCTGAAGTAGTTTCAGTAGACCCTTCTTCAATGAATCGAACGACTGGCATCCGTATTGTCTTGTATTCATAACTGTCTCCTTTCACAACAAAAATATTAAGGTACATTTCTATTGTAATAGGAGTAGGATTATTTGAGAAAAATGACGAAAATACAGCAGTTATGCAGCCTGCGCTGAATCTCCTCGGATAATCATACATCTGGGATAATGCGCCCAGCAGCCGACCGGCGTTATACCGGTCAGTTTGCCATAGCCATTATAGCCATCTGTTTGCAGATAGCCATTGAAACCAACAGAAATTTGTCTGGATGTTTACTTGCCCTGGTGGTCTGATACTCGTACAGGATAATGGGTGCTCCTTCTCTTCCGGTACGGTATAGCCACATATATGATTTAGTTTCTGCATTTCTTCCCGATTCTTTCAATACCTGCACGGTAGTTTCATCAGCATGCAGGATATCTCGCATGAGTATTTGTTCATGCATCCGGTCGTAAATTATGTTTAACCATGGATCTGCGACATTTAAAAGCCAGTTGGCCATGGTCTGACGGGAAAGCTCTATTCCCAAACGGGATAGTTGCTTTTCCTGCCGGGCGATTTCCTTTTGTTCGTCACTGGCATAATTCCCGGAGCCATGGAAAGTGACTTCGTTATTTCCCGGTATTCTTTGAGCCATTTGGTTAATGTGCTGTAACCAATACCGAGATTGTTGGCACATCCCTTAATACCCAGATCTTTGTGCTCGAAGTAATAATGGATGGCATCTTCCTTGAACTATTTGTCGTGTTGTTGTGCCATGATAAAGTTCCTCCATATGTTTATTATTTTATAAACCTTCTGGAACTTTCTCAATTCAACGTGTACGTTTTTATTCTAGCAGCACACATGGCTTAAAAAGGATTGCATCAAAAAACAATCCTTTTTTTATTTAAACAATAGTGTTTACATTTTAGCATTGACGGTCTCTTTAGCAGATAGTCTTGCAAGACAAATCAGAAATAAGGAGTGATAATCATGTCGACCATGAAATCCGCACAGACCGTCTATTACGGTCCCAGCACAAGCACCTATCCCTCGGTGGGCAGCGTGTCTCAAAACGAAACTGTAACCGCCATCTGGAAAGAGGGCACCTGGGCTCATATTGAGTACAGCGTTACCGGTACCAGCAATAAAAAAAGAGGCTACGTTCCCACCAGCACGGTAAACATTACCGAGTCGGTGCCAACGATCACCAATCAGAACCTTACCCGGTATGTGAATACCAGCGGCACAACTTACACAGGGCCTGCGTCAACTGGATATGTAGCGGCCGGTTCCGTCTCCAGAGGGGAAACGGTGATCTATATCGGTCAGATGTTTAACAGCTATGCGTTTATTGAGTACGCCATTTCCGGTACTTCTCAAAAGAAGCGGGCCTATTTTTACGCCGGCTATCTGTCCACGGCTCCTGTCACCGACCAGATCATGAAAGACCCCATAAATAAAAACAATAACTTTACTGGCGGAAACCATACAGACTATGCTGTATCAACCGGAACTCCGGTTTACGCCATGTGTGACGGTACTTTCACATTCGCATATCACTATGGTAAAAAATACTCGGATAGCCCATATTCATACATTAGTCTCGGACGTGGAGTAGGCTTGACACCTGCTTCCGGGTGGAAAACAGCGGACGGCAGAACACCTTCATATATCCAATATGGTCATCTTTCCAGCTTGAGTGGTTATTCTACGCCAAATTATGTTGAGAATTGCTATCCTTCTGGCGTGGCAGATCCGGTATATTATCGGGACTATGTTCTAATCGTAAATAAGGCTGTTAAGTGTGGGGATCTCATTGGCTACAGTGGTAATTCCGGGAACTCTACCGGTCCTCACCTTCATATTCAGTTAAATTAATTATTAGTATTCAAAAGAGGCTTTCCTAAAAGGAAGGCCTCTTTCACTAGAACCGGTGGTTTGCGATTCTTTAAGTTAGTATTCGGTTTTATTACAAGATTTATATATAAAAGGGAAATCGTCATCACCGGATAATGTGAACTGGATTTTAACTTTTTCAGCCATTTTTAATATCTGATTGTAATTTGGTTTAAGGAAAATACCTATCACAGATTTTTCTTCCTCTATACTCTGCATCGGTTCTTTTGTACCGGCGGCATCTCGAATGGCTTTTATATTTGGCGTGGATTCCTCATAAGAATATGAACTCTCACCTTCCCCTAAAAGCAAAGCATCAAATACCGCCGTATAGATGCCATTGGCATCTTTTGAAATATCTGTGAGGCGATAATATGCGCCTCCCGTTTCATCGCCAGGTTTCCTGGTATAAATGCCGTTTTCATAGGTAAGGTATAAGGAGCCTCGATCAGTATAGTTTATTTGTCCAAAATACCTGTTTACCGTTTTTGCAAATTTTTCTTTTGTTAGTACGTCATGCGTGTTATCATATTTAGCATCGTTTTTGGGATAAATGAAATTCCTGTAAATATAAAGCGAAAACTGATCCCAATCTGCTTGATCCGGTGAATTAAAAGTCGGCAGCAGAGACAGTTCACAGTAATTTATACGATAATATTTAAAAAACTGTGAGATGAGATCCTCTGATACCTTGAGATTATCGTGCTTGAGCAGGCTTACCAAATTACTCTCTGAAGTATCGCCGTCAGTTGACGGCTCAGTTGGCGTCGGCACCGATTTACTGTTGATTGTGCTTTCAGGTGATGCATCGGGTATTGTGGCAGGATTCCTTTTAGCCTCACACCCTGAAAATAACACCATAACCAAGAATAAAATGATACAAATTGATTTTTTATAAATAATAATCATTCCTTTCATCGTGTTTACAAGACACACTCAATCATGAAATACACTACATACCATACATGCCAAGACCTTCGCATTAATTCGCCAACACTCCGGTTTATAAAAAGAAACATTAGTCAGAGTACATAGCCTATCTTTTAAAAATTTCTCTTAATCTATATAGACAATTCAAATCGTAAATTGCAACATCCTGGATAAAATTATTTTTTTCAGTAAACGTCTTTCCAAGTAAAGGACGGTATTGTCGTTTCTAACATTTCTTGTTAAACTTTCTTCAGGATCATTTATCATGGTGGGTATCGGTTGTAAGTATTCTCGTTCCGCTTTGAATACTTCTGCCGGTACCTTTTTTATTACTGAGTGTACTTTTGCATTTCCAGTTCGTTTTAACCAATCAATACATCCCTCATTCCATAGCACCAGGCTGTCAAATACCCGATGAGTGCATAATCATGTTTGACATATTTGATTACGGATTCTATTTTTCCTTTACTTTCGGGGTCATATCCCCGACAAAGGTATACCTTAAATCTCATATTTTTATGGAAACGTTCGAATTCTTCTGTGTGGAAAATGTCCCCGTAGTTTTCACTAACTGCTAGTACTCTATCCTGGTCAAATATAAGCTCCTTAGGCATCCCTCCCATGAATTCAAATGCTCTGTATAGCGCTTGTGTAAAGGTGATTGCAGTAAAAGGTTTATCAATCCACTCCACATATTTATATCGGCTGTGAGATAATACAAAGCCAAAACCATATAATTTAATTTGTTTTCCTGTTGTGCTGATCACCTCCGTATAACCTAAATCTACCTGTGCCTGCTGCCCCGGCGGTAATTCCTGAACTGCCTGGTATTGACGGAAATTTTGACTTTTTGAAATATGATACTCCTATCGTAAATCACTAATGTATCTTCTAAGGGTTCGCTCCGGTCCCTGGTATTTATCACCGTAATGTTCCTTAAGCCAGTCATGAACCTGAGCACCAGATAAATCCGGGTATTTATGTAACCAATCCAGAATATTTTCTTTGTATGGTTCAAGGTTTCTACGTTTTTTTTTAGCTTTCGTCTGTCGTTCAGCGAATTCTTCCGCTGTCATCTCCCAATAGTAATCTACTGTCTTCCAATTGATGCCTAATTGTCGTTCAACTTGCGATTTATTAAGACCTCGTTCCTTAAGTTGTTGAATGTCTTGATACACTGGCCATCCATTCACTTTTCCACCTCATCTAGCAAAAATGAATTCCCAATTCATTTTACCAAGGGTGGTTTTTTATGGTTAATTTTCTCCGTTTTTATTGGCCAATTTTCTCCCTTTTATTTTACCGCCCACATGCTGATTTCCTAGGCGACCCTTTATTAAAAACATACAGGAAAATTGTTGCAAAATGCTTTATCAGTTGTCTTGTACATATATAAGGGAAAATTGGCATCAAAAGCCATTAAGCCCAAAACGGCCAAACACGGAGTGATCGTATGTCAGTCCAAATTAAACCGTTTATCTACTGCCGGCAGTAAATTGCGTTTCATAGCATGTCTCCACGGGTAAAAGAGCGGGAAAGGCAGTTTAATTGCTGCGCTTCCTGCTCTTTTGCTTCTTGTTGGAGAATGTGAAGGCGATGTCAAAAAATTAAAATTTGATATTTACAGAATTAGGCATTCCGTCTCTTTACCAGTCGAAGGGTGGTATGCCTGATGACTGAGGAATTGATTATTAAATCGCAAAGAGGAGACAGTGAAGCGACTCTCATGCTCATAAAGAAATTTGAGCCGCTGTTAAAAAAATACGCCTATAAGCTTTATTATGACGATGCCTATAGCGACCTTCTTTTTGACTTCATTGAGCTTCTCCATCATATCCGGCTTGATCGTATGCGCGGGCTCAGCGAGGGAATCCTTATTTCCTACATAGGCACGTCTATCCGCAGCAGCTATATCAAAAGACTAATAGACTTAAAAAAACTCCGCAGCTTTGTGCCGTATTCGGCTCTCAGCGACGGCGAGCTTTATTATGCCGAAGCCACGTCAGCCACCGCCGACCCACATTTCAAGCTCGAAATGACGGGCATTGATCAAGTGCTGACGGAATTGGAGTTATCAATCATCAAAATGATCTATCTGCTGGGCTATACCGTAACGGAGACCGCAAACATTTACGGAATCAGCAGACAAGCCGTCAACCAAACCAAAAAACGAGCTTTGCAAAAGTTAGCCAGGTGGCTGCAGCGAGCCCAGGTTATGGAGGAACGTTAAATGGATGTGTTTTTAAAAGAGCTCAAAATAATGCTTTCTTTAGCGGGCGGGCTTGGGGGATGGCTGTTAGGCGGCGTCGATTCCCTGGTTTACGCGCTGGTCGCGTTCGTGGCCATTGATTATATAACCGGGTTCCTGCTGGCAGTTTACGAGAAGAAAATTTCTAGTGATATCGGATTTCGAGGTATCTGCCGAAAAGTATTGATATTTGCCTTGGTTGCTGCGGGGAATATCATCGACCAATATATTATTGGTTCAGGCAGTGCTCTCAGGATCATGTTAATAATGTTTTATTTGTCCAATGAAGGAATCAGCATACTCGAAAATGCCTCAAAGATGGGGGTGCCGTTCCCTCAAAAGCTGAAGGACGTTTTGCAGAGCAATTCCAGCAGTTCTGATACTGAATAATTTTCCTTATCCATGAATGATTTTTTGCGATAATTGAATATTTAAAAAAATTATTACAACCATGTTTACAAATACCGATATTCTTTCTCCTTAACAATCAAATTAGCTAATTCAAAATAATCAACAAAAAGGAGAGAGATGATATGCCTACTTCTGTAACCATGGCTAGCGCCTCGACCGTTTATTACGGACCCGATTCAAGCAACTACGCCGCTGTCGGCAGCGTCGGACTGAATGAGTCCGTCCAGGTTTATGCCATGGAGAAAAACTGGTTTTTTATCGAGTACTCCACCGGCACTTCAACCAAAAAAAGAGGCTATGTCCCGTACAGCAAAATCAATAATGCGGCGGCTGTGGCCGACAGCGTCCCTACTCGGTCTTTTACCGGCTATGCCGATGTTTCCAGCCAAAACCTAACCGTTTGCACCGGTCCGGGAACGTCAACTGTCTACCCTTCCCCCGGCACCGTTTATGCCGGTGAAGGCTTCACCCGTTTCAATGAAACCACAGGCAGCTACACCTATATTGAATACAGCACCTCGTCGGGAACAAAACGGGGATATGCCCTGACCAGCCAACTGGCGGGCAGAAACAGAGGTGTGCTGGCTGACGTTACGGCTGTTTCGGCCACCGTTTTTACCGGCCCCCGCAATAATTACGTAACCGGCGGGAGCGTCTATCTGGGAGAATACGTCGTCATCCTGGAAAAGGACCCGGCCTCCGCTTCCCCCGCCTGGTACTATGTTGAATTCAACTCAACTTCCGGGAGAAAACGCGGTTATGTCGATCAAAGCATGATTACACCTCACTCTTCGGTAAGTGGCCTTAGCTCGCTAAGAACTGTCCAGGGAGCCGCGTCAGCACTACAAAGCCTGAACGTTTATGCCGGACCCAATTCTAACTTTGCATCGATTGGCTCTGTCTCCGCCAATGAAGCCGTGTTCACCATAGAAGGCGCATCAATGGAGTCGTCGTATTCCTACATCGAATACACAACCCCTTCCGGCCGAAAACGGGGCTATGTCATTGCCAGCGGGCTTCAAATTCTCCCCGGTGTTTTTGCCACCATGGCAAACGCCGCCACTGTTTATAATGGACCGAGCGCAGGCATCTATGCTTCCGCGGGAAGCGTCGATCTCGGAGAAGCGGTTCAAGTCCTTGGCAAGGAAAAGTCCTGGTTCTATATCCAATATGCCACGTCAAGCAATCAAAAAAGAGGCTATGTTCTTTATGACACGTTGAACAATCCCTCCGCCGCGGCGGCTAGTGTTCCGGATAGGACATTTACCGGATCCGCCGATGTTGCCAGCCAGGAATTGACGGTTTACACCGGACCGGCCGACAGCTACGCTACTTCCGGCACGGTCTATTCCGGCGAAGGAGTCACTAAGTTCAATGAAAGCATCAATGGCTACACTTATATCGAGTACAGTTCTCCCTCAGGGACTAAAAGAGGTTATGCGGAAAACGGCCAATTGGTCGGTAGAAATAGGGGCGTTCTGGCTGAAGCAACCTCTACCCCGGCCACTGTCTTTTCCGGACCGGATAAAACCTATTTTCAGAGCGGCGGCCTTTACCTGGATGAGCTCGTGATTATTCTTGAAAGGGATATTTCGTCCATTTACCCGGCGAAATGGTTCCACATCGAGTACAATACTCCTTCAGGCAGAAAAAGAGGTTATATTAATCAAAATTGCCTGACACCTTCCGCTTCTTTAGGGTCTGTTCAGGAACTGCGGACAGGAACCGGGCCGGCCTTGGCCCTGGGAGAACAAACGGTTTATTCCGGCCCCAGCCCCAGCTACACTGCGGTTGGTACGATCTTCAATAGCGAGAGGGTAAGTGTTTTGAGCAGCGCCGCCAGTGAGTCATCCTATGCCTATATCGAGTACAACACAGGCGGTTCGGCAAGCAAACGCGGCTATGTGCAGACTGGATCTCTTCAACCTGCATCCGTAACGCTGCCGGTCATTTCAATTGCCAATGTAGTAGAAGGAGTCTATGGCTACAGCGGCAACAACCGCCCCCTTAAATTTTACAAGATCGGCAATGGCAGCAACGTACTGGCGGCCGTCTTTGCAGTTCACGGTTATGAGGATGCCTGGGCGGCGGACGGGGAGGAACTGGTTAAAATAGCGAAAACATTCGTCCAAGAATTTGCGGCGGATCATCTCTCTGCTTGGACGGTCTACGTTATTCCCTACGCCAATCCCGACGGAATTCTGGATGGCTGGACAAACAACGGTCCCGGACGGGCGACGGTAAGCGCGGGCAGAGACATCAACCGGTCCTTTCCAGCCAATTTCGCCGCTTATCTGCAAAGCAGGAATTATACGGGGACTACCCCTCTGGGGGCTCCGGAAGCCTTGGCCTTGAGCGAAATACTTTTGCAGTGGAAAGCCGGAGCCACGACGATGGTTTTGCTGGATGTACACGGCTGGTTGAATGAATCTATCGGAGATACGGAAATCGGCCAATATTACAGAAGCCAGTTCGGATCTGCATTTAATGTTAGCCCTTTAACTGATTCGGCACGGGGATATTCGACGCTTTGGGGACAAAACCAAGGTATGCGCGCCGCACTTGTTGAGCTTCCTTTTCCAAGTTCACCTCAAGACATTATTAACAGGAATTTTGCCGGGAAGTTTGTCCAGGCAACCCGTAATATGTTGCAGGCTATTGCTCCAAGTATCGCAGTTACGTCTGTAACAGTATCCCCGAGCCAGTTCGTACTGAATTCCAGACAAACCCAGCAGCTTACAGCGGTGGTCTCTCCGGCCAATGCCAGCAATAAAGCGGTTACTTGGTCCAGCAGCAATCCAAGTATTGCTTCAGTAGATGCAAATGGTTTGGTGACGGCTGGAACAATGGATGGAACGGCGACTATAACCGTTACAACCGTTGACGGAAACCTATCTGACGAATCACTGGTAACAGTAGTCTCTCCTCGTATATTGGAATTACTCAGACAGCTCGAAAATATGGCCAGCACTTCTCCAGATGTTTTGGTGGCAGGGTATCCAATCCATACAGCAGTATTGGATTTCTTAAGACATGTTAGGTATAACGACAGCGCCTGGGCTTTGACTTTATTTCACCCTGTGAGAATGAGTTTTGTGGAGTATGTACAAAATAATAGTCCCGTTTTATATAATGAACTGTTCAGCTATATTCGCGAAGAAGGTGCTTATATATTAGCTTTGGCATATAACCATACAATAGATTTAGCTCATTTAGCCGCAACAATTCAAGGTTATAGTTCTTCACCATTGGTGCCCAATTTTTGGACGGGTTGGGGAGGAGACTTGGCTACAGCCATGGCTAATGTTACCGGCTTGCTCCAGGATGGAGGAGATGCGTTAGATGCTGCAATTGACGTGATTGGGAACTCTCAATATAGCTTCTCTTTAACCGACTTAAATGGCGATATCGATGCTATCAAACTCGCTGAATTACTATTATATCCAGATTTAAGTATCGCAGATACAATGGATGAATATTATCAGACAGTCACAGCGACAAATCGAAGAGATTTCCTGCTCATAGACATTGGTTTTAATAGTGTTCCAACGGAGGAAGATTTGACTGATGCTTTATATAACCGCATGACCGGTTCGCAAGGGTTTTCACTTCCATTAGGAGGTGACGAATTGTATGAAAAAGCAATTTATACAGTTCCCAATACAGATCCTCCACAACTAATTGAACCAACAAATACCGTTATTCAAGCAACATGTAGAGCTTTTGCACGATTTATATTAAATCTTTTTGAGCTATAAAAAGCTCAAAAAACAGTTAAAACAGAGACTGCTAACTATATAAATATCAAGTTAGTAGCCTCTGTCTCATTGTTAAACAATATTTGATCATTGTAGCAAAGTTGATTTTATTATAGGCTATTTAGAAATCCAGGCTACCAAAAAATTATTTCACGTGTATGATGCTTGTCTTGTAGACAGGAGATATTTCCGTCCCGCCATAACCGTAATATAATTCAACGGTATCATTATCCAACCATTTCAGTTCATAGCCGTTAAACGTAAAAGGGCGGGCACCATTGTCAGTCGTTATGCGTGAGCCCAATTTTTCTATAAAGATTCCTCTTTTTACATAAAAATCGCTCCAGCCCGCTAATAACCAAGCACATTCTTCCACGACAAGGGTCTTTGTGTTATCGGGTGATTGAAAATAAAAATAACGCTTATCGCTATTGGAAAACAGATGTAGATAGATAAGTATCATTATAATTAGAAACGCGCAACCACTCTGCACGTATGTCCGTACTCTTTTGGCATTAAAATTGAGCAGAAAGAGAGCGGCTAGAACAATTAATATATTGATAGTCAAGTTAACGATGTACTGATTGATGTCGGAAATTAAAATATATAAATGATACTTTTCATTGCATACGTAGAACACGATCTTGAGTAATATCAAACAGAGTATCGAAGCCAGTAAAACTATTTTAAACTTTTTAGTATTTACAAATTTCTCCATTCTTCGTATCCTGTCGGCCTTCTTATTTTGAATTAGACTCCCATGCTGCCGGGGTAGCGCCAGCAGAGAATGAAAATAGAGTATTTTCCGGATAGATAATCAAAAGTGTCTTTTGCACATCCGGTTTTAAATTCTATCGGCAACCTATTTATTATACAGTTATCTGCCGTAATATAAGGTGCCGGCTGGCATGAGCGAAAGCTTGCTTAATTTAAATCTTGCGTACCCATGGCATTCAGCAGCACCTTGGCAACAATGTCGGCCACGGTTTTTAATTTGGCTTTGTCTATGCGGGCAATATCGTCCGGCAATTCTTGTCCGGTTCCCACCATAACTGGATATTGCGCAATGGTCAGGGCCGGAATATCTACTTTCACAAAAGAATAATAATCGCTCATGGCACCTCTGTCAATCTGCATATCATAATCTGCGAACAGCTTGCAAGCTGCATTTTCTTTGCCGTTGCTGGTCCCTAAAGTGGCCGGGTTGGGACCTTCTTCGCCGATGCAGTCCAGGTTTATAGCGGCGATTATACACCGGCGCTCATCTTCGCTTAAGCTGTTTACATAGTAGCGGGACCCATACAAGTAATTCTCTTCTCCGGCGCATAACAAGAAACGCACCTCGATATTGCTGGGGAAGCTTGCTATATTTCGCGCCGCTTCCAGGAGCACCGCCACTCCGGAGGCATTGTCTATGGCGCCGGTGGTGTGGACGGTGGTATCATAGTGGGCGCTTACAATGAGTATATTTTTACCATCCGGGATGGTGGGCCTTTTAACCGCGATCAAGTTTTGACTGGTCCCATCCGGCTGGCCAATATTAAAGTCCCAAAACTTTCCTTCTGCAAAAGGAATGTTTTTGAGCTTGACGCTCTGCATGATATAGGGAAACTCTTGGACTTCGGTTTGATAACCGTAGGACTCCAGCTCGGATTTTAAATCCGCGCAGGCCACTTTTTCTTCTTTCGATCCGATGGGTCTGATGGCAAGAGTTAATTTTTCTATGGTCTGCATCATGCGGTTTTCGTCTGTAGACAAGGAATTTATATCGTCTTGACTTATAGGACCCGTCTTATTGGCAGGCTCTGCAGCAACCGTCGAAGGGAGCGCTTCATTTTTGCCCTCATCCGCAGGTAAGGAATTCATGTTATCCGGACTGGCGGAAGATGTCTTAACCGAAGTGACCGCACCAGTAGCGGGGGCGGGTTCATTATTCTGGTTGAGATGGCCGCACCCGGCCGCCATGAACGCCAGAAGCGTTAATATTACGATAAATTGCATAAATTTGAAATTAACGGTTGTTATCATTATTACTCACAAAATTCTTTCCTAATACTGTAAATTAAGATATTTTAACATTTATTGTCCATAAAATACTGCCATTCATTCCCCATAATATTGAATTTTTTAAGCTATTGAAGAATGAATTGCAGTAATTGACACGCAAGAATAGACTTTACGTATCGCTAACGGTACTTGTTGGGGCTGAGTTTTTAAGACGGGCAGAAGCACAAAGTTGAGACTGCCCATTTAAGGTCTGTTTAGAATTCCATGTAACTATCCAGGATATATCCCTCGGTAGAACCAATATAAACGGGAGTCCATCCATTGCCGTAGTCTTGCAATTCAGGATCTAACCATACTGTATCGCCGGCATGGACCGTTCTTAATATGGAATAGCTGGTACCAGGGCCGCTTCGAATATAAGTTGTTCCTGTATCTTACATGACTTATATACAAATGGAAGACACATCAATATTACGAGCAGAAGTACTATCGATTTCATTCTCATTCTATCTATTCCTTTCCTGTTTCCTGTACAGTAACCGGCATGCAGGCAGCAATGGCGTCGGCGATAGCTTGGGCGGCTTTATTCTGAAAATCATCTTGGTTGAGGAGGCCTTCCTCTTCTGAACTACTTATAAACGCCAACTCCGCCAATGCGGAAGGCATTTTTGTATTTCTCAGCACCAATAAGTTGTCTTGCTTTACCCCCCGGTCAGGACGTCCCAGATTAACCACTAGTCTTTGTTGAATCGCCGTAGCCAAGTTTTTCCTGTCATCTTTCTGCAGATAGAGATCGGGATTACTTTCGGGGGCGTAATAAAAGGTTTCCGTTCCCTGAGCATTTGGATTTGCATGGTTGCAGTGGATAGCGACAAATAGTGCAGCATTCATGATATTGCCGGTTTCCGCCTCGCTTTCCAGGGGTACGAAAACATCCGTCGTACGTGTATACGCCACATTTATTCCTTTTTGGTTTAAGATAGCCCCCACCTTCAACGCAACAGCCAGGTTTATGTCCTTCTCCTGGGAAAACGAACCACATGCTCCGGGATCTTTTCCTCCATGTCCGGGGTCAAGTACCACCAGGGAGTTGCGGGCCGGAATATCCCGCTGATTGATCAAGAGAATATGTGTTTCAGTTCTCTTACTGTTCTGTCCGACGGAGAACTTGGATGCTTCCTTGGTTTCAATAATAATTGAGGTGTTATAGGAGGACTCGCTGGCTTGCTGAGCAAAGGTCAGGCTTTCCATAATTGGACTGTTATAATTGTAACTGGACTGGGCCAATCCTTGACTGACCCCCGCAAGACTGATCATCATGGTGTCGCCGATTTGTCGCTGGGTATAGGTGGCCGGCAACAGGGTGGTGATATCTATTCTTTCCCCGCTGCTATTAAAAGTCTGACGAACTACCCCGGTAATACAATTATGAATAACTAGAACCTGTGTATTGCCGCTGTTTTCCGAGTTTTTTTGATAGGCCAGGGAGGAGGGAATCGTCACCTGAACAACGGCGTCATTTCCCTGGTTGTACCCGGTGATGGAAATACCAGCGCTTCCCACCGGCTCCTGAATATTTACGTTTTGCTGGAGATAGCTGTCTGCAAAGGTATAGATAAGAGATCCGTTATTTTCCTCAACCTTTGCTTTACTGTTGCCTTGCAGGGTAAGGTAGATGCCGTCCACAGCTTTATTGTAGTTTAAGGTAAGGAGGTTGCTAATGGTCGTGCTTGTCTCCTCCTCGCTGGGGAAAGTCAATAAATTGTCACCGGTTGCACCCCATACCGGCGTGATTACCCATGCGGCTATCCATCCTTCGTTATCCAGGTAGTTCACCTTGTACCAGCCACCCTGTTCACCGCAGACGCTCAACTGCATCCCGGGGGGGAGTGCCGCGATTACACCGGCCGAAGTAGACGGATTGGCGCGTAAATTAACCGTCTCACCGTCCACCTTGATTGCGATCAGTTCATCATCCGGATTTGGCGGGCTTAAAATGATGGCTTGGCAGGTCTCGGCATCCCAGGCTACTTTTCCCCCCAGCGCCTGGCCGACAAAACGCAGAGGGGCCAAAGTACGGTTTTTTACGATTTTAGCCGGTACATCCAGATTCCATGCCTGACCATTTACCATGGGGGTCAGCGAACCTATGGGTAAGATAATGGTGGTGTCGCCTTTACGAGCCGTAACGGTCCGGCTGTTGCCATCCCAGGTGATATCCGCTCCCATGGACTGAAAGATAGCGGCCATCGGTACCAAGGTGCGCCCGTCCTCAACAATAGGATCCACATCAAAAGCCATGCGCTTGCCGTTTATGTATACCTGGACCGCTGTAGTATTCCTATTATTGCTGGATATATCGGCTGCTGACGACGTTGCTAATGTCGATACAGGCGTAGACGTCGGCGCTATCACCGCTTCCACCAGCCAGGAAGCGACATAAGCTGTGCTTCCGTTGTTCATGCGCACTTTATACCAATTATCTTGTTCGCCCAAGACCGGTAGAACTGTCCCGGGGACCAACGTGTCCACCTGCTTAAAACTGGTTCCGGGTCCTTGACGCAGATTAACCGAGTCGGAGAGCGTTTGTATCCACGATGGAGTATTGCCGACTGCTTCATTGGTCCCGTTATTGACGAGGTTTTCCGCTGTAGCGAATGGCGCCCCGCCCAATACCAGAGCTAAGCATAATATGCCTGCAGCAATTTTATTTTTGACTCCATTTTTCAGCATTTCAATTCTCCTTTTCCTTATAGAATAATTTAATAATATAAATAAACGGGAATAACAGCGCCAAATCCATTATATTCAGAATTAGGGATATCAACGATAATGGCACTTAAGCCATTTGAAACGATAAACGACCAACAGATAACCTCCTAAAACAACCTGCTTTATAAGGATTCCTATCTATAAAAGACAATCTAAAAGAGTTTGTGCAACATTTTATCACCAAAAATTTCTTGTCAATCATATTAATATTATTTTGGGAAATTTTTTACTTTTATGTCACCTAATACCGGAATGTCTTTATAATTATAAATAAGGGGGTGCTTTAAGTGCTATTTATGGTAATTGCTGCCATTGAAAGGGATGACGATAAGGCCTTTATGCTAAATTTATACAACGATTATTATGTCCTGGTGCGGAAGACCGTTTACGATATTACCCATGACGTACTATGCAGAAGATCTTACAAACGATGCTTTTATCAAGCTAATTGAAAAAATTTCTCTAATTAGAACGCTGGAGGGTTGCAGATTAGCCGCGTATGTTGTTTATACTTCCAGGAGTGTGGCCATCAACTTCATAAAACACCGAGATGTACAGCAAAAACATGTGTATTACGGAGCAAAATTTGATCTGGCGGAGAAGCTCCCTAGCCTGACAGATAACATAATAGAAGAAAGGATCATTCATCAGGAAGAAATAACCGAACTGAGGGACGCCATATTAAAACTTCCAGAAAAGCATAAATATCTATTGTATTTCAAATATATATTGGAAATGAATGACAGGGAGATAGCGAATATTTTAAACATAGCTCCGGACAGTGTCCGGCAGTATCTGACCCGAGCACGGAGAGAAGCCAAAGAACTCATGGAGAAGGAGATGAATCAGCGTGCCGAATAACAGTCCGGAACAAATCCGTAAAAAGCTGTATGAGAAATATGAGGACAGCCTATTCAAATTAGTCATGCACGACGCCGCGGAAAAAGAAGGCCGGCTTTTCCTGGAGGAAAAACAAAAGCTGAAAAATGATCCTGAATTTCTGCCTTCCCCGGAGTCAGTACAAATATTCAGTAAGCAATTGGACGCCCATTTAATAAAATCGAAGGCCTATGCCAGAAGGCGGCGTATTTGGCAGGCTTTTAACAAAGTAGCTATAGCCATGCTGATCGTGCTAGTTATATTAGGTGCCACAGTAGTGACTGTGCAAGCGGTCAGAGTCAGGGCATTGAATCTTCTCATGGACATTCAGCAGGAATATACTTCTTTTGAATTAAAAAACAATGATAACGGCGAAAGTAAAATTATAGATTGGCACAAGGCCTATGCACCGACCTATATACCGACCGGATTTGAAGTAAGTGCTGTTTTACCGGGTGAATTTTTTAAAAAAATCGAATTTAAAAACTCTCGGGGCTCGCTTATTACTTATATGGAATTAAGCGAAGGCAGCAAGCCTCACCTGGATACGGAAAATGCCTCTGTCTGTGAAGCAACTAATATCAACGGGCATAAAGGAATGGTCGTAGTAAAAAACTCTCTGGTTACCGTTATATGGGCCATGAATGACCGTATGTTCATAATTCAGGGACAGACGGATAAAGACACGGCGTTGAAGATAGCGGAAGGCGTGAAATATATAGAATAAAAGAGAAGGGAATATTGAAAGAATAGGTTGCAACAGGAGTTATTTAACAGCATTAGGGACCTGATTAATCAGGTCCCTAATCTTTTAGAGGATGAAGGATAAAAAGTTGTAGGTTGGTTTAGGATTTAGCGGCGATGCTGTCCGGAACGCTGCGGCATTGCATCCCTGATGGCATCAGCCTGCTCGGAGGTAATTACATTGTCTTTAACCAGTTGTTCGATAGGACTTGTTTTTTTACCTTTAAGCTGTTGCATATAGGTCTGGCGTTCTTCTGGAGTCATGTTTTTCATTTTTTCCATGTCCGCCTGACGTTCCTGGCGCATCTTATCCATTGCAGTAATGATGCTGTCCATTTGCTTTTGGGTAAGGGTACCTTTATCAACCAGGCCGCTCAATATTTCTTTCATTTTGGTCTGGTTAGCAGCCAGGTCACCTTTCATACCTTTGCCTTTATGCATGGGCATCAGTTTCGCAATGGCATCCGCCTGTTCCTGGGTCAGAACCTTGTCGGTTACCAGTTGGGCCAGCGGATTCTTGAATTTGTCACGTTCTGCTTGGGTCATATTTTTGACTTTGGCAAAATCTGCTTTACGAGTTTCTTGCATTTTCTTCAGATAAGCCACGACTTTGTCGGCTTGCGCCTGAGTGATGGTGCCTTTATCAACCAGGGTCTTCAATTTAGTTTGCATTTGGGTTTCCATCTGGGCGGGTGTTTGAGCACCATGACCTTTTTGGCAAAGCGTTTTTATGCTCTGCGAAACGCTGGTACTGGTAGTGCTGTCAGCTGCTGCTACACTTACCACGCCCAGCAGCAAAGTTCCTGCCAGCAGTACACTTACAAGGGTTCTGGTTTTCTTTTGCAAGTAATCAGTCTCCTTTCATTTTAAATTTTATTTACGGGTATGGTCATAATATAACCATGGATTGTGAACATTACGTGAACACGAAGTGAAATTTTAATGTTTTAATCCAGCGCTTTTTCAAAAAACTGGCAACTAAACTTGTCGGTAATTTTTAAGAAAAAGATAAATTTTTCTTAAAAAATAAATATATTATAAAAGTCAAAATTCCCGTGTGCGGCTATTATGCCTTTATTTCCAGGGTTGTTACTCCGGACAGTTATTTTTTAGCTGGATGATTTTTAAGCCAGGCATAGTGTATACTTTAAATTAACTTAATTTAGATTAAGATATTTAATAGGGAGGTGTTTTTTTGAAAAAGACATGGATTATTGTGCTGGCAGTGTTAGCATTGCTGGTATTTTCAGGGATTGGCAGTTACAACAGTTTAGTAGGATTAAATGAAAATGTGGATGGAAAATGGAGCCAGGTAGAAACCCAACTGCAGCGTCGTGCTGATTTGATTCCAAACCTGGTGGCAACAGTCAAGGGTTATGCAGCCCAGGAAAAAGATATTCTCAATAATATTGCCGATGCACGCAGCCGTTTGATGGGGGCGCAGGGTGCGGCAGATAAGGCTGCCGCTAATGATGCACTGTCATCATCCCTTAGTCGTTTGCTGGTAGTGGTAGAGAATTATCCTAACCTGAAATCTGATGCCAATTTCCGTCAGCTTCAGGATGAACTGGCCGGAACCGAGAACCGGCTGGCGGTATCCCGCAAAGATTATAATGATGCGGTACAGGTTTATAATGCCCGCATAAAGACTTTCCCCAATGTAATATGGTC
>DHSK01000189.1 GCA_002408445.1 Syntrophomonas sp. UBA5288 | reverse complement strand
CCGCTTTGGCGGAGGATTTGCAGTGCAATAATAATCCAGTGGAAAAGGGCGTAAACCCGATTGCAGAAATTGTTGCTCCGGAAAACAACGCCCGGTTCACCTTGCCTCCGGATAGTAATCTATTTACCGAGTCAGCTATTTACGATCCTGTATTAATCAAATTCAACCAAAAATATTAAATTTAATTATATTGCCTTAATCAGGGGGTGTTTGATCATTAAAGCACTTATAGTATTCAAGAATGACATGAAAGCTTTAAAACTCGCCCGTGAAATGTATGGCAGACTGTGTGCCAGGGGAATCGAAAGCATAATGGTTGACAACCTTAGTCTACAGTCCAAGCAATGCCCCTCCGTCGATTTGGTAATCGTGCTGGGAGGCGACGGTACCATATTAAAGGCAGCACGAGCTTATGCGCCCAGGCAAACACCTATACTGGGGGTAAACCTGGGTACAGTAGGTTTTTTAAGCAGCACCGAACCAACTGACCTGGTATTTTCTATTGAACAGCTAATTCAGCATAATTATAGTCTTGAACACCGTATGATGATAAACGTTATGGTACTCAGGCAAGGAATACAGATTTTAAATAATATTGCTCTCAATGACATGATTATTCGTGCCCAAACTTATCATACTATTAATGTAAAATTGCAAATAGACGGCAAGCCTTATACGGTTTTCCGGGGGGATGGCGTAATATGCGCCACCCCCACCGGTTCTACCGCCTATTCCTTCTCTGCCGGGGGGCCTATCATTGACAATCGTGTACCTGCTTTTGTGATAACCCCGATATGTCCGCAACTCGTTAATGCCCGCTCCCTGGTGCTGAGTGCCGACACTCAACTCGAATTCATCTTTGATTCTGATTATGGCACCGCCATTTCAATGGATGGGGCAGGGGAACTGATGCTTCAAAAAAATGACCGTATTATCGTAAAACGATCAGCCATAACAGCCCAATTCATTCAAATCTCACCCATTGGCAAATCCAACCCGGACTCACAGGAAGAACCCCGTTACTCGATATCTTTCTCTGAGGGCTTGGTTTAGACTAAAGATACAAAAATGCTGTAATTCAGCATTTGAATTACAGCAAAGCAATAATATTGGTCTAGAGATAACGTATATACAATACACTGTACAAATAGCAATAGATAACAACATCAGCGGGAAAGCTACCTTCATATAGCCCAGAAAAGTTATCGGATGTCCTTCACGTGCAGAGATACCGGAAACTATTACATTGGCTGAAGCACCTATAATAGTACCGTTTCCGCCCAGGCAAGCTCCCAGTGATAATGCCCACCATAACGGGGTAATAGACATATGGCTTATTACTCCGATTTCTATTTTTGTATCAAATTTACCGGCACTGCTATAATCTTTAACCAGAACTGCAGTGAAAAATATTGAAAAACATTCCTCCTATGGCATTAACCCAAACAGGTACTCGGCTTCTGTCACGAGTTGCTTTGGTAACGTAAGCACCTTTTGCCCTCTTTCCGTTAATTTTTAATAAAGAACATTATAGCATAATACTGCTTCATTAAAATTCCAATAAGAGTGGCAAGAAAGGACTGGTTAAACTTGCTGATCATGGCATTTTATTTTAAGATGAAGTTAATTCTTTTCCCTCAAACTTGCAGGCTAAATTGCTGCATGCGATCTCAGAGATATTTGTCAGAATCTTAGATTCTTCGGCTTTGCCTCAGGATAATAATTCGCAAAGTTACTGCTTAAAAAAGTTAATTATGCAAAACTATCAATTAATATAAATCATGAGCAAGGGGATAAGATAATTTGATACAAGTGTATACCGGTGACGGCAAGGGAAAAACAACAGCAGCCTTCGGTCTTGCTATGAGAGCGGCAGGGCATGGATACCGGGTCAGAATTATTCAATTTTTAAAAGGAAGCACTTACAGCGGGGAATTGGTTGCGGCGGAAAAACTGGGTATAGAAGTATTTCAATTCGGCCGGACCTGTCCCCATGCCGCCGTTATTAAGTCCGGCTTTATGAAATGCCAAAAGTGCGGACAATGCTTGGTCGGCTTTAATGATATCAATGATTGGGACCGGCAAAAGGTGGGGATGGCCTGGAAGTTAGCCCAGGATACCGTCATAGCAGGAAAGCATGATATATTGGTATTGGATGAAATTATGGAGGCACTGAACATCAAGCTTATAGCTTTAACTGACCTGCTGGCATGGCTGCGGCTGGTGCCAAAGAAAATGGAAATAATTCTAACCGGAAGAAATGCTCCCCCGAACTTATTGAAGCAGCCCATTAGTTTCAGAAGTGAAGAAGATAAAGCATACCTACGATATAGATGTTGCAGCCCGAAGGGGAATCGAATATTAAAGGCCGCGGGCAGGTCTCGACCATTAGCTCTCAGACTCTTTTTTTGTATTAGTCTGAGGGCTTAGCGTCGATCGTCAGCCTGTTGGAGTTATATGGTATAATAGTTTAATAATGTTTAAACAAACGCCTATCAAATGTGCAGGGTGTGAAGTATTTATGGATTTAGATAAACGTCTAACCGAAGCCATACAAATGGTGCAAGAGCAGCAAAGTTTAAAAAGCCGTCTGCAAACAACACATGAAATGCTGGGCAAGGAAAGAAGCCGTTATAATGATTTAAAAAAACAACTGGCTCTGGAAAACAAGGATGTAGAGAGGTTGGATGGCTTTACCCTCAATAATCTATGGCATACCCTAAGGGGAAATAAAGAAATAGCCAAACGCAAAGAGCAGGAAGAATACCTGGCTGCCAAAATGAAGTTCGATGCCGCCGGCACCACCGTAGCAATGCTGGAAACCGATTTAACCAGATTGGAGCAGCAGCTAACCGCGATGGGGGACCCGGAGCCTGAATACCGGCAAGCAATGCAGGCCAAGGAAAATATTTTGCTGGCTTCCGGACAGCCCGAGGCCGGCCACCTGTTCGATCTGTCCGAAAAAGCAGGAAAACTTAAAGCAGGACAAAAAGAATTGCAGGAGGCCATTAATGCGGGTGAAAAAGCTGTGGCAGCTCTATCTAATGTAAAAAGAAGCCTGAGCAACGCGGAAAGCTGGGGCTTGTTTGACATTCTGGGAGGCGGACTGATAACTACCGCCATCAAGCACTCCCGGATAGGAGATGCCAGGGATAAGGTAGAACAGGCGCAGAACATGCTCTGTATATTCAATCGCGAATTGGCCGATCTTCAACAACATACCGATATTATTGGAATCAGTAAAATCAGTATCGCAGCCGATTTTCTGTTGGACGGACTATTTGATATTATCGTTCAATTTCAAATTAACGCTGCAATGAATAATACCAATCAACTGCAGAAAAAAGTTGAATACGTGATGCAGCACCTGCTCGAAGTTCAAGAGCAAAACCAAATGCAGGCCTTACGTATAGATAACGAAAGAAAACGCATCATAGAAAACGCGAATTGCACTACTGAATAAAAAGGGAAATATTACACCGTCTACGATCTGGAAAGGGGTATGTAAACAAGTGTTTATATATCCTCTTCTTTTGCTTCTCCCCATTGATTATGTTCTTTGGTTATTGTGGGCAGAGGCGTTTAGCATGTAGATTTATGGGAGGAAACTATGAAGCTGGCAATCTTTGATTTCGATGGCACCCTGTTGACCAGGGATACCCTTCCCTGTCTGGGTAAGGAATGGCTCAGGCAGAAACGGTCCCGAGGCAAATATTATATCGTCTTACTGAGCTGGATACCGCTAGTCATTTGCTATAAATCAGGATTGATAAATCGCGAGAAATTTAAAAACCTGGCCTTCGATAAATTCAACTCGCTTTATCAGGGAATGAGCAGTGTAGAGATAAGAAGTTTTTTCCAGAAAGCCTATCCTAACCTAAAAAAAATCTTCAACCGTACGGTTATACAGGAGATCGAAAGAGCACGCCAACAAGGTTATTATTGTGTTCTGCTGTCCGGTTCATATGCAGAGCTCTTGCGAATTGTAGCCCGGGACCTGGGTATGGATAAGGTTATTGGTGCGGAACTGGCCTTTCGTGATGGCATATTCGATCATAGCGAAAAAGTGCCTTTTATCAACGGCCAGAAAAAAGTAGCCTTGTTACAAAAGGCATTTGCGGGTAAAAGTATTAACTGGCACAGCAGCAAGTGCTTTGCCGACAGCGTGGCAGACATCGAACTTATGCAGTTGGTAGGGCAACCGGTCGCGGTCAACCCTGATGCCGGACTGCTCTCTCATGCTCGCGATAATAAGTGGACCATCGCCGTTTAAAGTCATCCGCTTTTTCATGGTGCGCCGCCCCCAATCGCATTACTGCCATTGGAAGGCCATTAAAAACGCGCATTCAGTTACCTGCCATACCGGTGAAGGTTGGGGCAGTAATCTTAACAAATTAACTATCGGCCGGCGATGTAGGAATCACTCAAATTTGACAGCTTGGCCCTAAGTCCAGTAAGGCTCCCAATCTTTGACAAGCCGTTATAAAACAAATAAGCGCCAAAAGCTCCGAAATCTCGCTGTCTGTAAATGCTTCTTTAAGTGCGCTGAATTCGCCGTCACAAATATGTATTTTTCTAGTGGATATATCTGCGACATGGGCAGCTAATTGCGTCCGCAAATCCATTATGTTTTTCGAAGGCGCTCCCTTAGACATGCAGTATTCACAGCCATTATTAAAAGCCAGAGTGCGCCGAACCTCTTCTTTTAATTCTGCGGAAAATGTAGCGCTGGAAAAAATACATTCTTCCAGAGAAACCCATTTTTCCAATATGTCTTTATTATGTCCTAATAGTTGTTGAAATGGTGTAAGCCCGTTCTGCGAAAAAGAAATTATTGCCATGATTTTTCCTCCTTTAATGATGCGTTCCATTGACAAATCAATTATAGCAGGGATATGATTAATATCATATTTCATACGATATAATATTATTTGATTTATATTGCTATTGATATATCTTATTGAGGAAAGGTGTTTCACGTGAAAATAGACGAAATAGATGTGCGGATTTTGCATGAGTTGCAAGCAGATAGTCGAATTTCCATAAGAGAGTTATCTAAACGAGTAAATCTTTCCCCGCCTTCTGTTACCGAGAGGGTGAGAAGGCTTGAGGATAATAACATTATTGAAGGATATACAATCCATTTAAACAAAAAGCAACTTGGCTTCGTAATCGATTGTATAATTGAAGTCACAATGAAGGATGGACAACACGAGAAATTCAAGAATTTTATTAAGGATTATAAACACAGTGAATGGTGCTACAGAATTGCGGGTGCCGCGTGCTTTATAGTTAAATTGTCAGTTACTTCTTTAGAGGATATTGAACAGTTCATAAATGCCGTATCTCCGTATGCTCTAACGGAGACATCCATTGTTTTTTCAAAAGTGGAAGTCAATAACAATATAAATAAGTTCTTATAAATTGCATTTTGCATTATACATTGGGTGAAAGTTTTTTGTCGAATTTTCAGTAAGTATAATATAAGTATTTTAAAAATGGAGGGTTACTTTAAATGCATGTTGTTCGCAGCTGTTGCAAACGTTTCAAAATTACTTTGTTTGTAATAGCTATTATCGGTATTTTTACCCTGACCAATACGGCCTGGGCGACAGATAGTGGGGTAATTAACGGCAGCGTTGTCAATATACGTTCCGGACCCGGCACCAATTACACCATAGCCGGTACTATATTAAAGAATACTCCGGTACAGATTCTTCAAACTCAGGGAAACTGGGATAAAATTCAGTTTGGCTCCTTGACCGGCTGGGTAAGCAGTTCACTTATCACCGTCAATCAG
The DNA here is from genome assembly GCA_002408445.1 of Syntrophomonas sp. UBA5288. Lineage (GTDB taxonomy): Bacteria > Bacillota > Syntrophomonadia > Syntrophomonadales > Syntrophomonadaceae > UBA4851. Next base: position 21,064 of record DHSK01000189.1, on the reverse strand, counting down.
TCAAATACAGTTACAGACCCAGGCCCAACCAAAATAACGACAACTCCTCCCCGGGTACTGCTCGACGGGAAAGAACTGAATTTCGAAGTAGCTCCGGTCATAGAAAACAGCCGTACCCTGGTGCCTTTACGGGCAATTTTTGAGGCTATGGGAGCAGATGTGCAATGGAATGAGTCGACGCGGACGGTTACTGCCACCAAGGGAAGTAAGGTAGTAGTATTGCCCTTAAATTCAACCAGCCCTACTATAAATGGGGTAGTTTACCCTTTGGACACCACCGCTAAGATCGTGAATAATCGCACTCTTGCCCCTTTGCGTTTTGTAGGTGAGGCATTCGACGGTACGGTGAACTGGGATGCGGCGACCAGAACTATATTTATCACTTCTCCAACTGAGGTTACACCGCCTGACCCTGACCCACCAACTCCCCCTGAGCCCGCACCGCCGGACAGCAGCATTAAGCTGAGCAGCAGCCGGGACGAAAGCGGTGTAAAAATAATTATGCAGTCAGATGTAGCCTTAACTCCTAATGTCAGCCCATCCAGCGGCCAGGTAGTTTATAAATTTGAAGGCCGGCAAATAACCGGTACCAATTACATAAGACAAGCTTTGGGATCAGACACTATGACCGTTCAGGCCGGCAGCACCGCTGACGATACTACCATTACTTTTAATCTGCCGGCACAGATCAAATACAACACCTTGAGTCAGGATAATGGCAAGATGTTAGTATTTTCCATACCAAATTACATAATAGACCTGCAAACTGCAAAGTCTGGTAATAATAGTGAAAAGATAATCCTGTCCACACTTTGTCCGGTTAAATATACCAGCCAGCAGACAGGCGATAAAGTACAGGTTTCTCTTTCCAATATCCTTCAGGGTCAGGCCCAAAATAAATATGATATAAATGGACAATACCTGGACAGCATCAATATAACCGCCGGGGACGCCTCCCATCCTGGAATTATTCTAAATATAGCAGGCCGCAATTTAGATAAAGTTTCCTTTGGAGTAAGCGGCAGCAATTATGATCTGAACATAATTTTAAGCGGTAAAGCGTCTCAACCGGGCGGAAATAACGGCGGCGGTGAGGAACCTCCTGCCGAATACCAGGTAATTCAGGAATATATAGTCAACAACAGACCAGGGACCCCATTAAATCCAAGCGGGCAGGTAGTTCATGCCACTGCTGATCAGGGGGCAACAGCTCAAAATATCCATGACTATTTTAACAACCATCCCGCAGCCGAAGCCAGTGCCCATGCTGTGATTGATTGGAATTCCATTATTGAATTGATACCGGAAAACGAAATGGCCTGGCATGCCGGACCAACAGCCAACAGCCGGTTCTTAAGCTTTGAAATGTGCGAGCCCGCGGCTGATGATCCCAATCGATTCAGCAAATTTCAGGAAGTCTGGAATCGGGCTGTCTGGTATTGTGCCAAAACCTGTGTCAAATACGGTTGGAATACCAATGATAATATATTCAGCCATTACGGTACCACCCAGATGTACCATGAAACCAATCATACCGATCCGTATGGCTACTTTGCTTCCTACGGTAAAACTTGGGATCAGTTTCTGGCAAATGTGGATAGTGAAATCAGTAAACTCCAACAATGGTTTTCATAAATATTACCCCATAACAGAATAGCGAAAAAGCAAGCCCGTATCATGAGCAAGTGGTACGGGTTTGTTGCTTTAGTTGACCAAAGAACGCACGCAATTTCGGCCATCTGATTTGGCCCGGTACAATGCCTTATCAGCATACTTTAAAAAACAGTCCAGATTTACCTCAGTTAACGCATCAACTCCGGTAATTCCTATACTTGCTGTGATTTTTATATATTTGCCCTCATAAAGTATTGGCGTCTCTGCTATATTTCTCGAAATTCGGTTGCTGATCACCCGGCAAGCTTCCAGAGTAGTCTCCGGAAAGAGGATGATAAATTCTTCGCCGCCGTACCGTCCCAAAATATCTATGGAACGAATAGAAGCAGCGCATATATCAGCTACTTGTTTAAGTACGGCGTCACCCGCCTGGTGTCCGTAATTGTCATTGATTTGCTTAAAGAAATCAAGGTCAAGTATAAGCAGGGAAATTGGGTGGTTATAGCGTTTGGCTTTTTCTAATTCATGAGAACTAAGTTCAAAAAAATATCTACGGTTAAAGACCCCGGTTAAGTCATCGATTGAAGCTAAACGGTTAAGCTGCTCCATGATTTCCATGTGCTTGGTAGTATCGGTCAAAGTCAGAATATAACCAACCTCACGGTTATTGGGCTCTGATATTTTAATGGTATTAATTTTATAATTGCCTTTAGGTGCAATATGACATTGAACTTCACTGCAATTAAGAATCGAATCAATTATTTCTTTGTAGTCGCCCAGTTCTTCATAAACATCCTGGCCTATTATCGTTCTTCTCAGGCTGCAGATATATGCTGCCGAAGGGTTAAAATCAATAATTTTATAATTTGTGTCCAGTACAATTATTCCATCATTGGTCAGCTCAAAAATTTTATCCCGGGCCAGGGGTTTAATATTTAGAAACTGGTAGCGTAGAAAAGCTATAAAAAGCAATATAACCGAACCGGTTAAAGCCAATGCCGCATAATCAATATTAAAGGGAGAGAGATTAAATAAGTTCAGAAAAACTGCGATCCAGGGCGGTAAGGCAGCAATCAGCATAATCAGACTTTGGTGACGGATCGAACCGGTTGAATTTAGATATAGATTAAAGTACATATAGGTCGAAACAACAAAACAAGCAGTGATAAAGATTGTATTAACCCAATACCATGGACCCTTTTCGATATACAGCACGGAAAAATAATTATTGGAGATGACCTGGACGCTAAAATAATATAGGTGATTTAAATTACTGGTATAACGAAATATAAAAGTTAAGACCGGTATTAAGAATATACTCAGTTTAGTTATAAATCGCGTTGGTTTATTATTATATTCCAGAGTGAACATAACCCAGAAGGCAGGAAGAAACGGCAAACCTATATATTGAACGAGATTCCAGACAAGCATCTGGTGCAGTGAGTTACTATATAACTCCATGGCATAACCCAATGAATACAATGCTAAACTAATGGTAAAATAGGAAAAGTATCTGGTAACTCTATCTTTTTTCTTATATATAGAGATAGATGCTATAAAGCAAAACATAGCCGAAGCTAACAAAATACCGCATAATATAATTCTTACCATTTTTCTGTCCTTAAGTTATATGTCGGTGATTTACTAATTTATTTTTAATTGTACATTATTTAACAAATTAAAGGTAATTTTGCAGTAATAATTTTAGTATTATTGTATACGGAATTGTATCACTTTAAGTTATTTTTTTGTTTACCATTTTATTATAATTTAGGCTAACTATTGGAAGGAATATTAATATACGAAGCAGAAATAAAGTAATAATAATATTAACATTGGGTTAACAAAGATTAAGAATCTTGGTTCTACTGGAGGAAATAATAATGATTAGTAATCTAATGAACATACCAACAGCAAAGCAGTTGGAGCTGGATCTAAATATTAGCAGGATTGAACTGGAACAAAAAATCGAGGATTGTTCAACTGAACGGGCTAGTCTTTTTTCGGTTTTAGATAAACTTCCGGCCTTAGTGTATATTGTTGCACCGGATTATACTATCCGGTACACCAATCGATACTTTCAGGAACGTTTTGGCAGCCCAACCGACAAGCCATGTTATCTGATCTTTCATGGCCGAACCACACCATGTGTTCCATGCCAATCATTTGAAGTTCTAAAAAAGGGTAATTGCCAGACCTGGGTAGGACATTTAGATAATGGAGACAGCTACGAGTATTATGATTATCCTTTTATTGATACGGATGGAACGGAGATGGTTTTAAAATTTGGTATCGATATAACCAGGCGTAATCTGGCGGAAGCAGCCTGGCGTTTATCAGAGAATAAATTTTACAAAGCCTTTCAATGTAATCCGGAGCCCATTACCATTACTACCCTAGAAAGTGGTTATTACGTTGAAGTTAACGATGCCTGGGTAGAAGACTGCGGTTATGAACGATCTGAGGCTATAGGAAAGACCGGCCTTGATTTAAGGATTTGGCTCTCTCCAACCGACCGCATGCTTTTTTTAAAAGAGATTTTGAAAAATGGCAGTGTTCATAATTATGAGCTTGAATACCGTACAAAATCCAGCGAATTAAATTATTATCTTGTCTCAGCAGAAATAATAGATATGAACGATCAACCACACCTGCTCTGTGTTCATAAAAATGTTACCAAACGCAAAAGAACTGAACTGGCCCTGCGCCAATCCGAAGAGAAATTCTCCAAAGTGTTTCATGGTAGTCCTGTTATGTTGGCACTTATAGATGAAGAAAATTCTAAAATACTGGATGTAAGTGATGAATGGTTAAATGTCACCGGCTATGACAAAGAACAAATAATGGGCCAAACCATCAGGGATCTTAATTTGTGGGCTGATCCGTTGATAATGGAAGAGTATATGCATAGATATAAGGAAATAGACAAACTGGAGAATGTTGAGATCGGTATAATTACTAAATCAGGGGATATCCGTCAAACCCTGGTCAATATTCAAAAAGTTTTTGTCGACGGAGTAGCTTATCATTTAACCGCCTGTATTGATATTACTGAACAAAAACGGATCGAGCAGGAAATGGCCCGTTTAGACCGTTTAAACCTTATCGGGGAAATGGCTGCCAGCATCGGACATGAAATAAGAAATCCCATGACTGCGGTAAGAGGCTTCCTGCAAATGTTGAGCGAACAGGACTATTATAAAAAGGACAAGATATATTTTGACCTCATGCTTGAAGAATTAGACCGGGCCAATGGTATCATATCCGAATATTTAAGCATGGCCCGAGATAAAACGATATATTTGCAGCCCAAATACCTGGATCAGGTAGTCAAAACTATTTATCCCATGTTAGAAGCCGATGCTAACTATCAGGGAATGAACATTAAGCTGGATTTAGGCAAACCTCCCATGCCTCTGATCGACGAGAAAGAAATCCGTCAGATGATCTTAAATCTTGCCCGCAACGGCATGGAAGCGATGGAACCTGGCGGAACACTTACCATTGGTACCATGATTGAGAAAAATGAAATTGTACTGTTTGTAAAGGACGAAGGGACAGGGGTTGACCCCAAGATACAGGATAAAATCGGAACGCCTTTTCTCACCACCAAGATAAAAGGTACCGGACTTGGCCTGGCTGTGTGCTACAGCATTGCAGCCCGTCATCAAGCTAAACTTGAATATGAAACTAATTCTAACGGAACCACTTTTAAACTGCGCTTTCCCCAACCCGATTAAGGAGCTATATGCTTTATGAATATTGTGGATTTTTTCAAATACTCGGTGGTTATATTTACTGTAATAATGTTCGTACTAATCTTTGATGTAATGAAACATATTATAAAACAAGCCCGGAATCAAGGCACCTGGTATCTGAACTACGGCAAGTTGCCCCAGTATCTGATACTGGGATTAATCGGGGGAAGCTTCACCGTAATTACATTTATTCCCCAAAATAAACCCACATAATTATGTTAGTTATTTTTTTGTTATCCTATTCGATAATGCGAAACTTATATAAAAAGAATTCCCTTTAAAAAACATACACATCTAACCCCATGCAGGTTTATCCAGATTCGTATTCTTCAATTTGTACCCGGGTAACTTCACAGCCTTCCCAAAATCCTTTGTTAAACCCGTCACTTTCGGCCCCTTTTAAGCAGTCAGGACAAGGTTTAACTTCGATTTTAACTCCACTTCTTTCATCCACAGTAGTAAGGTTACATAGACCCTTACCACACTTGGCGCAATATACTTCAAAATATATTAACGGCATAAAATAATCCCTTCCAACTCTTTTTGAAACAAATATAGTCTTTTGTACTGAAAGATATGCCGGGAGTAAAGATAGTTCAATTTTTTCATGCGCTAAAGTATTTTATTACGCGAAAAGCGGAAACGATATTATTATTAATCAGGTTTACGAAATAATAAGTTAAGAACCTGCATCATAGAAAGAAGGTTAGTTATGTCAGAGTATTACCTACGTAAACTAGAAGCAATCGAATTAAAGTATTTCTATAAAATAATCGAGCGAGATTTTGCATCCGGCGAATATCCGCCTCTGGACGCGTTAAACAATCAGATAAGGGAAGGCAGACAAGAGGGATTGGTACTATGCGATGGCAGTGATGATTTTGCCTATTGTTTTTGCGCAGCAAGTCCTGACCATGATTACGTCCTTATCTCCCTCTTCGCAGTATTCCAAAAATATAGGGGACAGGGGATAGGATCTACCTTCTTGGAGGAATTGCATACCAGGTATGCCCATAAGCAAGCTCTTATCGTGGAGGTGGAACGCCCTGAAGATGCGCACACTGCAGAGGAACGGGATAAACGGCTGCGGCGTATTGCTTTTTACAAGAAAGCCGGATATCGTCTGATTAAAGGGATCAATTATATCATTTGGGGCATACCTATGCACCTTATGGTCCTATCAATAAATGCTTCTCCTGACTCGATAGACAAAAGAATCAAACAAATTATGCAGCAAATCTATTGTAACGCGGCAGGGGAACAATTCATGAACAAAATCCAATTTAAATAAGCCCTGACTTATACCCGATTTGTCGGACACGCAGTAGTTAGGTAAAATAACAACTGTGTACAGTCGGCCCAGTTGCTTTTCTTCCCGCTTTTTTATTTCATGTTCCATTAAGGTCATTAAAAAATACTGGTAACTGGGCTCTTTAACCTGGGCGCTGGTCATATCCGATATTGTGTTAACCATGATCTGATTAGATTCCGATGTTTATCAAGTTTCTTAGTCCGCTTCTTTTGGCTTTCCAATATTAGTTCCATTTCCTCAGGACTCATATTTAGATATTTGTACACCGTTGTCCGGGATAGATCAAGACGCCTGGAGATCTGGCTTACATTAAAATGCATGTCTTTTAAGCTCTGAATCTCTGAATACATATTCCACCCTTCTGCTACGTTCATTTCTTCCTCCTTTGCTATGATCAAAGCTGTTTAATTTCAAGCTCAATCATAGCCGCTTTGGAGGATTGTGGTAAATATTGTTCATTCTTATTTGTTGTTTTTTGTTCAATTTAGTTTAACAGTTACAAAGGTTTAACTTCGATTTTAACTCCACTCCTTTTGAAACCCCGGATAGTGCCGTCATAGCAATCCAAAACCGGTGCCAGGTATAGCTTTGCATCTTTGCATTGAATCTCCGTGATGTCCATTAGCCACTTTTCATTGGGTTTTCTCGGCTGAAAAATCTTGCTGAATCAGGTTTTCCGCTTTTTCAGCCTCTGCATCGGCCTTCGTTATTCCTTTAGGCCGGCGTTTGTATTTGATCATAAGGTTGTTATCTTTGCACAGTCGATAAATCGTACTATAGCTGCCTTTGTATTCCTTATTGTTCCTCAGATATTGAAAGATGCGCGTACACCATAATTTACATTCTCCGGGTCTTCTTTTATTAATTCGTAGATTTGCGCCAAAAGATCAGCATATTTATAAGGCCGGCCTGCATTACGTAAGTGCTTGTAGTACCCGGATTCACTTACTCCAAGTACTCGGCATAATGCAGCAACCGTCCAGCGTTTCTGCCGCTGCTTAATGTAGTCAATCAGCTTACTCTTGCTTACTTCTTCCGGCCGCTTTACGAAAAAACCCAGCGCATCCTGTAATATTTCAACCTCTTCTTTGGCTTCCTTAAGTTCTTTGGTCAGCCTGGCGTTTTCAACTCGTAATTCGTCCTCGCTCATCGGCTGCCCCGCCTGGTTTAATATAATACCCTTTTTCTTGGCTCTACCCCGCCATCCATAGATGGTGTCTGCTTTTATTCCCAGCCTTTGGGCTGCTGTGGTTGCACCTATTTCATCTGCCAATTTTAACGCCTCAGCCCGCTCTTCTGCACTGTATTTATTTGCCATCTGTCAATCGCTCCTTATTGAAATGTATTTTATCATTTCCTTGCGATTTCAGACTGCACTTTTATCGTATCACTCCATATCGAACAGCAGGAACAACACAGACGTTCATCTCTGTCTTGACAAACTAAAAGTTTATGTTATAATTAGGTTCATAGAAAAAAATTCATACAATTAACACATTGAAGAGACCAGTAGGATATCAGGAAGGCCCAGAGAGAGGCATGAAAGGTGAGAGTGCTTTGCTGGAATGATATGTGAAAACCAGCTTAGAGTGTCCTTTAATCGGGAACGGTGATTCCGTTATCATCATAAGAGTGGCCATAATAGCACAGTGCGTAGTATTTATGGTAATCGGGGTGGAACCGCGAGATAATCGTCCCCTTCTTTACGGAAAGGTAAAGAAGGGGATTTTTTATTTCACAGGAAAGTTTATCCTATGAAATAAAAAGCGCTCCGTAGGTATTTCTTTTGTATTATTAAGGAAGTGACGTCCATCAAAGCGCAGATACGTTCTGCAATTTCAGCTGCACCGGGGTGATTATTAGAAACCGAAAACTCCAGAGCTTGTTGAAATGAAAGTCTATAGCGCATACGACATTAGAAGCAGCACTGACATCGATACCAACAAACAAAGTAGAAAGAACATCTAAGTTCTTCTTTTCATAACACCTCCTTTCGGTTGAGAATGAGGAATTTAGCAAGGGGAACCCTGATCCGAGCTGCTGACTGCAACCTCGCATTATTAGCATTCACCTGGCGGAGCGGCTTTGCTGGGAACATCCGACAGGGATGCAGCATCTGTGTAAGCAGATAATGACAGAACAGTCAGGCGTCACGCTTATTGAGCAATAGCAAAGGCTTTGCAAGGAGAGCAAGACGTCACCTTAGTCGATATTCCAATAAAAATATTGTAGCATCAGGGACCCCCACAACTAAACCTTTTTAACACTAAATAAATGCTCGCAAATGCATTTAAATTTAGTTTCAAAACTTATTATACGAGGAGAATGAAGATGAAAATTACTTTAAAAGACGGATCAGTAAAAGAGTATACCAATTCTATGTCAGTGATTGATATTGCAGCTGACATCAGCGAAGGTTTGGCACGCATGGCCTGTGTCGGAGAAATTGATGGAAAAACGGTGGATTTGAGAACCATCGTGGATTCCGATTGCAATTTAAGCATTCTGACAGCCAATGAGCCGGCTGGTCTGGCTGCATATCGCCATACGGCAAGTCACGTGTTAGCGGAGGCTGTTAAGCGTCTATACCCGGAGGCAAAGCTGGCCATAGGGCCGTCCATAGAAACCGGTTTCTATTATGACTTTGATATGGCTCCCCTCAGCCGTGAGGATTTGGATAAAATTGAAGTGGAGATGAAGAAGATCATCAATGAGGGAGCAAAGCTGGAGCGTTTTACATTGCCGAGAGAAGAGGCAATCCAACTTATGAAGGACAGAAGCGGGCCCTATAAGGTGGAATTGATAGAGGATCTTCCAGAGGATGCCGAAATCTCCTTCTACCGCCAGGGAGATTATGTAGATTTGTGTTCAGGTCCCCACCTAATGAGTACGAAGCCGATTAAAGCGTTTAAGCTGATTTCCTCCTCAGGAGCTTACTGGAAAGGCAGCGAGAAAAATGCCATGTTGACCCGCATCTATGGCACAGCCTTTTTAAAGAAAGAGGAGCTAAACAAATATCTGGAATATCTAGATAATCTCAAAAAACGCGATCATAACAAGTTGGGCCGCGACTTAGAGCTGTTTACCACCGTGGATGTGATAGGTCAGGGACTTCCTCTCCTCATGCCCAAGGGGGCAAAGATTATTCAGACGCTTCAGCGCTGGATTGAGGATGAGGAGGATAACCACCGCGGCTATATGAGAACTAAGACTCCGCTGATGGCGAAAAAGGATCTCTATGTAATTTCTGATCACTGGGATCATTATAAAGAAGGCATGTTTGTACTGGGAGATGAAGAGAAGGACAAGGACAAGGAGGTATTTGCTCTTCGCCCAATGACCTGCCCCTTCCAGTATTATGTATATAAAACCGGCCAGAAATCTTACCGTGATCTTCCGTGTCGTTACAGCGAGACATCTACGCTGTTCAGAAATGAGGACTCCGGCGAGATGCACGGTCTGACCCGCGTCCGTCAGTTTACAATCTCCGAAGGTCATCTGATTCTGCGTCCCGACCAGCTGGAGGAAGAGTTCAAGGCTTGTGTTGACCTGACAAAATACTGTTTGACCACGCTTGGGCTTCAGGATGATGTGACCTACCGGATGTCCAAATGGGATCCCAACAACGCGGACCATTATTTGGGGACGCCGGAGCTTTGGGATAAGGTGGAATCTACCATGCGTACGATTCTTGACGACATCGGACTTGAGTACACGGAGGCGGTCGGGGAGGCTGCATTCTACGGCCCCAAACTGGATATCCAGGCGAAGAATGTGTATGGTAAGGAAGACACCATGGTGACAGTCCAAATTGATATGTTTTTGTCAGAGCGTTTTGATATGTCCTATATCGACAAGGATGGTAATAAAAAACGCCCATATATCATCCACAGAACCTCCCTCGGCTGTTATGAGAGAACGCTGGCATGGCTGATTGAAAAATATGAGGGTGCTTTCCCTACTTGGCTGTGTCCGGAGCAAGTAAGAGTGCTTCCCATCTCCGAAAAATACCATGAATATGCAGAAAAGGTGGAAAATCAGCTGAAGGCCAACGATATCCTCTGCACCGTGGATGAGAGATCCGAAAAAATCGGCTATAAGATTCGTGAGGCCAGACTTAAAAAAGTTCCATATATGCTGGTTGTCGGACAGCAGGAGCAAGAGAACGCCAAGGTATCAGTCCGCAGCCGTTTCCTTGGCGACGAGGGTCAGAAGGATTTGCAAGCCTTTATTGATGACATCTGCCGTGAAATCAGAACCAAAGAGATCCAGAAAGTAGAGGTACAAGAATAGAACACATTTTTGAGAAATCCAACCTAACATGGAATGCATATCCGGGAGCATTTGATGTATGGGAACGTAATTGAAATCACGTTGCACAACTATTTGATTATGTAAGTGCTATACGTAAGGTAATGTATACGACCTATACTCCCCAAAAAACTATGCCGATATTTTATGAAATCCCATCAATTAAGGGATTTCCCCAAAATATCGGCATAGTTTTTTATAGCCTATAAAGTTGTTTTAATATTGACTCTACCTTTCTATATCTTTTCTTCCGAACTGAGAGGGACTGGCCTTTTCAATGGCATCAGCCCCTAGAAGCTACATCAACACGTCCCACTTAACATAAACGGCATAACAAAATATTCCCCCAAAATTTTATTATTTAGTTTCATCTTTCTCACATAATCGGCTTTTATTATAGAAGACTTTCAATTCTCTTTCAGAGCAAGATTCGCCAGAGTAACTCAAAACTCACTTTGTGAGTTCCGCTTACCTGGCAATCTTGATGGGGATTCCGTTTCCCCATACCCTCGGTTGCTGCACATTTCTCCAATGTGCTGTTTAGCTCCTATGTAAAATAGTCGCAGCGTGATGGCAGAGCATCACGGGAAAGGATAAAATCATGGCAAGACCAAAGAAGGAAAAGGAATTAAAACATAATCATCAGATTATGCTCCGTCTCACCGATACTGAATATGAGATTGTTGCCGCAAATGCCAAAAACGCAAATCTCCCACTGGCTGAATATGCCCGGAAACAGATTATGAATAAAAAAGTAATTGCAAAATATGAAATCGTGGCAGATGTTCCGGAACTAAAAAAGCTGATTGCTGAATTTGGAAAAATCGGCAGTAACTTGAATCAGATTGCCCGCTACTTTAACAGCGACGGCATCCATTCACAGAAAATGCGAAATGCAATAAGTCAAAGCATTGCAAGAATTTACGAAATGAAATATGAAGTATTAAAAACGGCAGGGAATTTCCTTACCACTGCCGAGTAGCATACAGATATACCCTGAGGATACTTTCATGGCAATACTGAAACACATAACAAGTAAAAATACCGATTACAGTGAAGCACAGCGGTATCTCATGTTCCAGTATGATGAGTATACGGACAAGCCTATCCTTGACGAAAATGGTTCATTGATTCCTCGTGAAGAATATTACATGGACGGTATAAATTGCGATCCCTTTACTTTTGATATGGAATGTATAGAACTAAACGCACAATATCGAAAAAACCAATCATTTTCTTCGGCCCTTTTTCCGACAGATAAACAGTTACTTTTTTATCCTGTTCCATCATGTATGAAAATTTATCAATACATGGTTTGTAGCGATAAAAGAGGTGGCCTTTTTGACGATTACTTTGAATCACTTCTGGTTTCTAAGATTTTTTTCTACAATGCACTAAAAAACTACCGTAAGATAGCTTAGTAAAGTGTGCTATTTTTCAGCTGTCTTCTACTTCCTTTCACACTATCATCTTTAAAATAGGTGATTGCAATACTCTATATCCGTATTTTTTACATAAAAATCCGTGTTTTATACAAGTTGAAGCACTATCTTAATAAAAGTGATAAAAATAAAGGGAAATAATTTTTTAGAGGATTATTAATGAAAGTAACCTTGCTAATTAAAAAGCATCCGACTACTTCCTAAGTGAAGAAAGCGTATGTGAATATCTAAAAATTATGTCATATGCAGTGTCGGTATAGCCCATAAGCAGGGTTATAATGTAGCAATTGAAAATGCAATTTCAGGATACCCGGACTTTATTTTTGAAAAAGTGATCCTGAATAGTTATCGCTGCTGAAAAATATAGGCAAGTGATGGATTTCAGCAGTAGGAAAGATAAGGAGGTTTTATGAATATTATTGGAATTAATGCTTATTTTCATGATTCATCGTGTGCACTCATTCAAGATGGTAAACTAGTATGTGCTGTATCAGAAGAACGATTTTCTCGTTTTAAAAATGATTCTAGGCTTCCTATCAGAGCATTTCGATATTGTTTGGAAACGGGTGGAATTAGCATTACTGATGTGGATTGCATCGCATATTATGAAAATCTAGAGAAGAAAATAGCTAGACAATTGATTCACAATTTCAATCAGTCAGCAGATGATGAGCTAAGTTGGTTGGATTATACCAAACCATTCCGTGAAATTCGAGAGGTCTTAGGATATGAGGGGATAATTAAGCATTATGATCATCACCTTTCCCATGCTGCTAGTAGCTATCTTTTTTCAGGCTTTGAAGATGCTGCAATACTTACTAACGATGCGGTTGGAGAGTGGGATACTAGTACGTTTGGTTCTGCAAAGGGCCAGCAGATTGATTTGTTTGAACGGATTACATACCCGCATTCTGTTGGTTTGTTTTATAGTACCCTGACTAATTATTTGGGGTTTAAAGTGTTAAATGGAGAATACAAGGTAATGGGACTTGCGCCTTATGGAAAACCTATATATGCAGATAAACTTCGCAATCTCTATAGTATGCCTGATAAGTTTTCTTTTGAACTTAATATGAAGTATTTTGACTTCGGACAAATCAACCGTATGTATACTGATAATTTGGTTGACTATTTAGGAATAACACCCAGAATTCCTGAATCAAAAATAGAGCAAGTGCATAAGGATTTGGCAAGAAGTTTACAAGTGGTATTAGAAGAAATTCTTATTAAACAGGTACGTGATTTGAAGGAGAAAGTTGACACGAGTAATCTTTGCATGTCTGGTGGCGTAGCGCTTAATTGTGTAGCAACTCATGCTATTCGCAAGGCGGGTATATTTGAGAATATCTTTGTGCAACCTTCAGCAGGAGATTCTGGTTCAGCGCTTGGGGCTGCAGCGTTAGCTTACACTGAATTAACCAATCAAGCATGTGAGCCTTTGAAACATGTATATTTAGGTCCGTCGTACTCATCACAAGAAATTGCGGAAATGCTATCGTCATTAGAAGTAGACGCCATAGATTATAGGAATAACAGAGACGGGTTAAACCAAGCTGTTGTAGATCGTATTTTGGAAAATAAAGTGATTGGATGGTTTCAGGGAAGGATGGAGTTTGGCCCCAGAGCATTAGGAGCACGAAGTATTTTAGCAGATTCTAGGGATGAAGGTATGAGGGATAAATTAAATAACTTGGTAAAAAAAAGAGAAGCATTCCGTCCGTTTGCACCAGCAATTTTAGAAGAGTATACGCATGAACACATGGATTTTGAAGGTGCATCGCCGTATATGTTAGAAACATGTCAAGTTGAGTCAGATTTGTATTTACCAGCTGTTACTCACGTAGACGGTTCTGCCAGAATTCAGACAGTAAGTGCAGAAACTAATCCTAGAATGCACTCGTTGATAAAATGCTTTTACGAAAGGACAGGTTGCCCAATTTTAGTTAATACATCATTTAATGTTAGAGGTGAGCCAATTGTTTGCACTCCTATTGACGCACTTAGATGTTTCGGTAATTCAGGTATTGATGTTTTAGTGTTAGAAGATTTTTTTATTGACAGATCTGCATTATCTGATAAATTTGTTCAAATGGCTGAGCGAGAATCAGGGGTTATTAAGCCTTCTCGAGATTTATTTAGCGGACGGCCGCGACAAGCTGAAGCAATATATACTTTTATTTGATATATTGGGAAAGGAGTGCTTGGTATGATACAAGGTGAGTATCAGGGAAATAATGTAGAAAAAATAAAAAAAATTCTGTTTCAAGATGATGAAGCTGGTTTAGAGCTATTTCGTCTTATGCAGCTATATTTGTTTAAAGACTCGGATAAAGATGATGTTCTAAAACTAACAGAAAGTAACATACCGCCTTCACAACCAAATGAAACGGGGTATCTTCCTATTGGTACTTGGTCTCCGGTTTTTGAAGATGGTGAAGTTGTATTTGTACGTAATAAACAAGCAGACACCGCATTTTGGGAAAGCAATTGTAAACAATTTTGCCTCAAAAAAAAGTCCACGCATAAACGAGTCTGCGTGATTGGAGAATCTGTGGCTGCAGGAATGTTTTTTACGCCCCATATTAGTCCAACAAAAACGCTTTCAGAATATTTGGAATTACATTCTGAAGGAATGTGGGATGTCATTGATTTGACGCGTAACAGTATGAATGCAGGAGCCTTACTGGAAACCTGTAGAGCTGCGTTACAAATAAATCCTGATTATATAGTGGTTATAGCAGGAAACAACTGGTATACCGACATTACGATAGAACATAGTGGACCTATATCTAGGCGTAGGATGTATGTTAATGCCTTAGATAAAGGAAATATTTGTGCAATTATTCAACAGTACAAAGAAAAATCAGTGGAGTTTGCTAAAGAAATTTTGCGTCAAATCGACGGTATTTCAAGTGAAGTACAAACACAATTTTTGTTTGTATTACCAGCAGTCAACTATAAAGATTGGGAAAGACGTTATCCTTTGCATTGGTTGGACAATAAAAAAACGAGTAAATGGTATGAGAAGTTTAAACTAGCTGTTCATGCTATAGAAAATAAAGATTATGAATCGGGCTTAAAACTTGGTGTTGAGATGATACAAATAGATGGTGGCACAAACGCAACATCCAGTAGAATTGTTGCAAACTGTCTTATGAAACTGGGGCGTAATGAAGAAGCATATGCCTATTGTGCTGCTGAGAGTGACAATTCATTATTGTTCGATGAGATTACATCATTTCCTGGAATGTCATCTTTAGTTCGAAAAGAAATAAAAAGGGAAGAGAAAAGTTTTAAACATATTTTTTTCTTTGATATGGAAGAAATTTTTCAAAAATTTTCAGGTGAGAAAGTAGTCGGTAGTCCTTTCTTCGTTGATTACTGTCATCTTAGTCCAGAAGGATACAAAATTAGTATGGCACCAATTGCTGGATATATTACTAACTGTGATGTGCAAATTAAAAATATAGATGATGATAATCATACCGTTGGATCATTTTATTTAGCTACAGCCTATTTTTGTATTGCCCTTTATAATACGCACCTAAATAGGCCAGTTATAAATAATTTTAATATGAAGAAATATGTTTCTTTATTTCAAAAGGCTGTAGACTGTTGTGAAACTGTTTTGGATATTATGGAATTATATATAAAGGCAAGAGGGTGTCAATTTGGTACCGGATTTGCATTGAGTAAATCAGGCCAAAAACTGTCTGATATGCTGAATTCGCCCCTTGATCTCCCGATTACTCAACAAGCTCCTGGTGTAGATGCATTTGCGATAACTTGCATATGTGAAATTTTAACAGCAAATGGAAGAAAGGGTAAAAAACTGCTGGAAGAATATCAACGTGCTTATATAAATCTGCTGGATAAAGGAGTTGACTTGATTAATCCTCAATATATGGAATGGATTAATTCCCATACTATGGCTGCGATAGATTCAGAAAATGGGACATGGAGAAATATGCCTTATCATAAATCTTGGTGGCCGTGGTCCTACTTTACGTTAGCTTCAGATACTTTAAATGATTTGGAAATGGAAATAGTATTACGCTTGCCAACTTCTTTTACTGCTAAAGAGAAAAAAAGAGTATCTGTTGTTATTAATAACAAAGTCATAAAAAATATTTTTGTTATTGATAAATGGACAATGCATAAAGTTACGATATCTGCAGGATGTTTATCAAAAGGATTCAATAGAGTATCGCTTGAATGGCCCGAACTTGAACAAAACGAAGAAAAGGCTATAAGTGACTTGAAGGATCGATATGTAAAAGGAAGAAATGTTGAATTTTATCCAATATTCGGGGAAATTTTTTCCATGAGAGTAAGAAAAAAAACGAAATGAGAGTTACAAGAATAGTTGGTTAAAAACGGTTACTATCGTGGAAAAGCTAGCAAAATTATACAGTATCGCATTCATAATCAAGTAACCGATGTCGCTAATAGAATAATACTTTTATAAGTCCATTTATAAGGATTTATTGTTGATAAAATGAAAATACTTTCTTCCAATTGATGTAGGGATTTAGGTTGGAGAAATTAGCTGTTAAAAGCCAGCACAAGTCTCTACAATATTGTAGAGACTGCCAACCGAGTTGGTTGAAAAAGGTTTCCGCACTGTTTGCCAATTGTGCTGGTGATAATTCACAATATTTATTATTGGAGGTTTTTGTGATGAGCATTTTTACAGTTCCTGCAGATTTTAGGATTGAGTCAATTAAAGAGATAGCAAAGTTAAACGAAAATATATCAATAAAAATTGATGAGGTGTATGGAAATTTAAAAGCATCTACACTGGGGTCGGGGCGTAAGTATTCTGGTTTGCCAGAAGCTTCTAAAGAACAAATTGTGGAATACATAAATTTTGCAAAAAAAAACAATATTAAATTTAATTATACTATTAACGCAAGTTGTTTGCAGAATGGTGAATATAAATCAGAATCGCGGGAAAATATTATCCATCAGATATCTGGTCTTATAGATTATGGAGTAGAACATGTTACAATTGCCCTGCCATCGCTAATTGAAATTATCAGAAAAGAGTTTCCGCAATTAAAGGTGACGGTATCTGTTATAACAGGAATTGATTCTTTATCAAAATTAGAAGCTTTTTGTGAATATGAAAATGTTGATAATATATACATACACGAAAAAGCCTATAGGAATTTTTCGCTGTTGAAATCTCTTACAAAAATTGCTTATTCGCATAATAAAAAGATTGGTGTAATTGCTAATTCATTTTGCCTTTCGGATTGCCCTTATCGACAATATCATTATAATTATGGAGCACATGCAACTATTGAATCTGGTATGATACCTGAATATTATGGATATAAATGTGCATTAATTAAATTTGATAATAAACGTAATGTTTTAAATATGCCATGGATAAGGCCGGATGATATCAATAAATACATAGATATCGGGATTGATAGATTTAAAGTTTCAGGGCGAGAAATGCATAACAACGATGCTGATATCAATAAAGTTGTGTCTATATATAATGACGGATTTTTTAATGGAAATTTAGCAGAGCTGCTTATGTGCTTTTCTAAAAGTGTGTATTCTGAAGTATTTAATATAAAGAACTCTGTAGAAGTGGCACAATTTCTACAAGATGTTTTCGATGAAAAAATTCTCTGCAATAGATATGGCTGTTCGAAATGTCAAAAATGTCATAAAGCGTTATCATCAATAGAAGTTAATTCTGCTGCTCTTTGCAAATGGACAGAATTTTTTGAGAATAAAATAAATGATTTTAGAGAGGGAAAAATTAACTAAAAAAACACACAACTTTGTCAAGAAGAGAAAGATAGATTAATACCAATTGCAGTTTCTTTTAGTAAGCTCCTTAAAAGAACTACTGAACTTCAGGACTAGTGTGACCATAAAATAAATTTTTTTAATGTACTATAGTGAATTAAAAAGTTTATAGGGTATGTCTATCGTTAGTGGAATTGTTAAGCTGATATGTCCTGAAAATTCTCGTAAGAATTACCGCATAGCTATCTGATATTCTGAGTGAAACTCCCATATAATTCAACTGATCTGAACAGATGTGAATATGCCGCCCCAAATTTAACATGTTGACCGGCATACTTGTGCATGCTGACCGCTGGAAAATGTGCAAGACCGCCGCGCCAGTTGTGCATTATGAAAAAATCGTTTGTATGCCTCTATATAATGGATTTATGTGTCATTTTGATGCAAATAAATTCATAGGAGGTCATGTGGATGACCAATTACAGGGAGATTCTGAGGCTTGATGCACTTGGGATCAAGAAACAGGACATTGCCGCCGCCTGCGAGTGTTCAAGAAATACTGTGGCAAATGTTTTGAAACGTGCTGCTGAATGCGGACTTAATTGGGAGCAGGTTCAAGACTGGA
The DNA here is from genome assembly GCA_002408445.1 of Syntrophomonas sp. UBA5288. Taxonomy (GTDB): domain Bacteria; phylum Bacillota; class Syntrophomonadia; order Syntrophomonadales; family Syntrophomonadaceae; genus UBA4851. Next base: position 2,233 of record DHSK01000189.1, on the reverse strand, counting down.
ACAACAAGGAACTCTTAAACAGGCTTTTTCCACCCAATGTAGCGAGAGTGGCTTACAAGATGCCGGACTATGATTATGTCCATCGTGAAATGGCCAAAAGCGGCGTTACACTGAGTTTGTTGTGGTTGGAATACTGCGACCAATGCCGTGAGGCTGGTGAGATCCCGTACAAATCCACCCAATTCAACAAATACTACAGCGATTATGTGCGTAAAACCAAGGCTACCATGCATCTCAACCACAAGCCTGGTGAAATTATGGAGGTAGATTGGGCGGGTCAAAACGCTTTCATAATTGATACAGATACCGGAGACCTCATAAAAGCCTATGTATTTGTGGCAGTCCTGCCATATAGCGGCTATGCCTACGTGGAGGCGTTTCTATCGCAGAATCAGGAGTGCTGGACATACGCACATGTAAATGCCTACCGATTTTTCGGCGGTGTTACCCGTATCCTTACTCCGGATAACTTAAAGACCGGCGTTACAAAGGTCTCCAGAAGCGAAACAGTTATCAATAAAACATACCAGGAGCTTGCAGAGCATTATGGCACAGCAGTAATACCGGCACGGCCGGGGGCGCCAAAAGATAAAGCTACAGTTGAAGGCTCCGTTGGAATCATTTCTACATGGATACTGGCGGCTTTGCGAAATCAACAATTCTTATCGCTGCGCGAGTTGAATGAAGCAATTATTAAGAAATTAATTGAATTTAACAACAAGCCTTTTCAGAAAAAGGATGGTAGCAGAGTGATCGCCTTTTCGGAGGAGAAGCCGTTTTTGCTTCCCCTGCCGGATAGGCCGTATGAGCTGGCAACATGGAAGATCGCCACGATCCAGTTCAACTACCATATCAGCATAGATTCACAAAATTACTCATGTCCCTACTAATATATCAAGCAAAAGGTCAATGTACGCTTTACTAGAAACGTGGTTGAAATTTTCATTGATGGCAGATGGCAATCGTATTGCTTTCAATACAGTACGAATGAAGATCATATGCCGTTGGATCACCAGAAGTATGTCAAATGGAATTCGGAACGGTTCATTAACTGGGCAAGAAAGATTGGTGAAAAAACCACCACAGTGGTTTACTTTTTCCTTAACAGTCATAAAACTGAGCAGCAGGGCTACAAATCCTGCATGGCGCTGTTAAAATTAGCAGATAAATATTCTGCGCAGCGGTTGGAATCTGCCAGTGTACGAGCACTATCGTACACTGTAAGGCCTAGTCTAAAGAGTGTTCAGGCTATTCTTAAATCTGGACAAGACAGGCTTCTTGAAAGTGAGCCTGTTCCTGAAACTACATCAGCAGCCTCTCAATACGGCTTTACTCGCGGTGCCGAATACTACAAGAGGAGGGACGACTGATGCTTAATGAAAATACCGTCTCCAAGCTGCAGGAAATGCGGCTAAGCGTGATGGCACGAGCATTTCGTGACCAGATGAAGGACAGCGGCTTTAACGGAATGTCTTTTGAAGAGCGGTTCGGACTAATGGTAGATGCGGAGTGGGCTACTCGCAAAAGCAATAGTATGACACGACTTATCAAAAATGCGGACTATGCCATAAGTACCGCTTGTATCGAAGATATTGAATATCATCCCGACCGAAATTTGGACAAGATGCAGATTACAAGACTTGCTGCCTGCAACTATATCCAAGAGTGCCATAATATCATTATTCTCGGAGCCACAGGCAGTGGCAAGACCTTTATTTCTTGTTCGCTCGGAATGGCAGCCAGCCGGAATTTCTATAATGTCAAATATGTGAGGCTTCCTGATCTGCTTAACGAGCTGGCCGTAGCCCGGGGCGATGGGTCATATCGTAAGGTCATAAAGCAATACAAACAGATAAGGTTGCTAATTCTGGATGAATGGCTTTTATTTCCGCTTAAAGATAGTGAAACCAGAGACCTGCTTGAAATTGTTGAGGCAAGACATAAAAGAGCCTCCACAATCTTCTGTTCTCAATTCGATGTCGGTGGCTGGCATCTTAAGATCGGTGAGCCGACACTGGCTGACGCTATCTGCGACCGAATCGTACACGATTCCTATACAATAATGATCGAAGGAGATTCCATGCGGAAGAAGAAAGGCATCAGTGGATAGAAACCACCCGCCCGGAGATTTAAACTCCTCCGGGCATTCCAAAAAGTTCAACAAGCATAGTAAAAATGATAAAGGCTTTGCGGAAGCCATGCACAATCTGTTGTTTTAGCTAAGCCCAAAAGG
>DHSK01000132.1 GCA_002408445.1 Syntrophomonas sp. UBA5288 | reverse complement strand
TTATATGTCAGCCTGAGTGCAACGAAGGATCTTTCCATCTCTGAGACTGCAAGATCCGTCTGGAAAGCTCCGGATGACATTCGCAAAGTTACTGCTTAAAGCGCCAAAAAAATCTTTAAAATTTCAAAATTACAGGCAGCGAAGAAAACGGGCCGCTTCAGCTATCAAAAGCTGCCCGTTATTACATCCAATAAACAAACAAGAAGGCAATATTAGTAATTACGCAGAGCGCAGCTAAGCATTGCCATGCTATTAAGTACAAGTTCCCTGCCCATAATTGAACCGATCAGATTTTTGAAGCTAACGCAGTCTTCCCGACCGCCGGCTGCTTTTCTTGTGTGTTCTGGTTAATGATGCCTTTTTCGTATTTGAAGTTGGAGCAATTTCGTTTACTATAGGTGCTGCTTGTTCCTCTGGTGATTCGGGTGATTCGAGTATTTCAGATTCCTCAGATTCCTCAGATTCCTCAGATTCTTCCTCTGCTTCCTCTGCTGTCGTCTCCGGACTTTCTTCGCTTTCATTAGCTGCAGATATTTCTTGTTCCTCAGTTATTTCAGATGCTTCCTCCCCTTCAGCTGTTTCCATCATTTCCACCTCGGGAACTTCGGCCGTTTCCGACATTATGGGTATTGCTTTTGGACCTGAATTATCGTCTGTTTTTGGTGCTTCGACTATTTCAGGTGTTGGGCTGCTATTTGGTGCTGCTTCTATTTCTGTCACCGCATCATTCTGAGGATTATATGGTTTTCTCTTGGCAAGTAAATTATTGCAAAAGGAACATGTCATTCCATCTGACAACGAAGTAGCGGATTTATTCCACTGTTTACAATCTGTACAATAAATCCAATAAGCCATAAAATATATCTCCTTCCTTGAGAAAAATATCAGGTAAAAAATTCTCAACAACATAGTAATAAGCTTTCTAACATACTATGAAGAATAGATTATAATGTTACTGTGAAACGCCATTAAGATGAATAGTAAACAAAATTTATTAAGATAAAAAAATCCAGGACCGTAATTATGAATGCATCTATTCATCTTCTGGACCTGGTTTTTGCAAACCAAGTATCAATACTAATGTATGAATTTATGTACAGCCTTAGTACACCGTATTAAAATCAACTGCTGCTGCTCCCATCCCCATCTTCGAAAAAGTCATATCCAGCCACCTGAAACGTTTCCCCCTCGTCGGACATTTGTCCGGCATTAATAAGGTCATATTGGGCAGGATGTTCATTCTCGCGGACTTGATCACGGGCACATTGGGCGCACAACGTGGTATTGAGCAATCGGGACAAGCGTTCTTTTTCAATCGATTTGCCACACACTTCGCAAATTCCATACTCTCCTTTTTTATAATGATCAATGGCATCATTCAGTTTTTCCAGTTCAAGTTCGTAGAATTCCAACAATCCGGCATCTTTTTCCCTCTCATACATTTCCGAGCCAAGATCCGCCGGATGCTGATCATACATGGATAATTCATCAACTGTTTCCGTTATCGGAATCATCATTAAATCACGCTTTTTTTGTATTACCTCTTCAAGTTCTCTTTTTTTGGCCTGAAGCATTTGTTCGTAATCCATTCGATTTCACCTTAAACCCTTCCTGGTAATAATAAAAATGCTCTTGATACATCTCTGAATTCCAGATCACCTATGCAAGCTACCAAGTACTTTCAACCATTTTCTGCTTTATGATTAATTATTATTCCTATAAATTGCGTTCGGGATTTTTTTAATGTGGTAATGGCAAGCAAAACACCCTGCCATAGAGCGGGAAGAATATGACTATATAACTAGAAATATATGCAAGCAATGGCATATTGCGGTTCTCCTTAATGTTATAATGGGTTGGAAGCGAAAGTGGCATATTCGAAAGGAAATCGCAAATGAAATTATGGAAAAGAATGGCCTTATGGTCTTTGCTTCTCTTTATCGTGATTTTCAATATCTCCGGTCTGGCCATCATTGAGAGCAGTCATGCTTCAGAACTGCGCGGTGAGCTGGGCAGGGTCCTGGAGCAACAGCAGACCTTGAGCTCAGGAATTGAGGTCCTGCTTCAAAACGGGATTGCCGGGACCGAAAGTATGGAACTGCAGATACTTCGTAATTATGTGGCTAGCTATGCACGTAATGCGATACCGCCAGGCTCTTACCTGGAAGTATTACGGCAGGATCGCCAGGCTTTTTATCAGAATTTTCCCGGAAAGCTCAGCTCGAGCCGGGCTGAGTTGCAAAAAATCAAACCGGGCAGCCAGAACTACATCATCCGTGACCGGGGAGATAAGGTATATCTGTTTGCCTCATCTTTGCTTACAGTGGGCGGAGAAGATATTTATGTCAGTTACATCAAAGATATCAGTACAATATATGAGAAAAGACAAAGGCAATATATCGCCTTTATGGCGATCGCTCTTGGTGCCTGTCTGCTTTTTGGTGCCGGTATCTATCTTATCAGCAGGAAGATCACCCGTCCACTGGAAGAGCTAACCTTAAGTGCTCGGGAGATTGCGGCGGGAACTTATGCGCAACGGGTTACCTATAATTATAACGATGAAATAGGTACTTTAGCCCGGAGCTTTAATCGTATGGCTGACCTCATTCAGCATAAAATAAAGGAATTAAATGAAGCTGCCGGGCAGAAGCAGCAATTTATCGATAATTTCACCCATGAATTACGGACACCGCTAACCTCGATAATCGGCTATTCCGAACTGCTGAAAAGGCAGGATTTAACTCAGGAGAACTTTCAAATCAGTATTGACAATATCTATCGCGAAGGTAAACGGATTCAACATCTGGCGGAAAGCATGCTGAAGCTGGTCAAGCTAAGACAATCAAGCCTCCAGCGGGAAAGTCTCAGTGCACGGGAAGTCTTTGCCCAGGCAGCACAATCCTTCAGAATGAGGCTGGAAAATGAGCAAATAAAGCTGCTCATTGAACCGGACGATCATAGATTCGATGGAGATCCTGAGCTGTGTGCCATTTTGATCGCAAATCTACTAGAGAATGCGGTGAAAGCGTCCCCTAAAAAAGGCAATATCACCTTGGGCGTATTCAGACATGGAGTGCAGAGCGGGATTTTTGTTAAGGATGAAGGAAACGGGATTCCCCCAGAGGCACGCACCAGGCTGTTTGAGCCCTTTTATACCACGGATGAAGCCAGAGCCGGGCAGAATGGTTTGGGACTCGGACTGGCCATCTGCTTCCAGATTGCTGAGCTGCATGATTGGAAAATAGAGGTGGAGAGTGAAACCGGACAAGGTACACGAATCAAGGTCATCATGCCGGATTATGATACAACTATTTTACAAGTTCAACAAGATTCCGATATAGAAGCGGATTAAGCTTTCATTAGAATACAAAAAATGAAAGCGAGGAGAGAAGTCATGTTTAAGAAAAGTTTAAGTGTTGGTCTGATCCTGCTGTTGTTGCTGGGCATGGGAGGGTGCCAGACGGAAGGTACGGAAAAGAATGCCGTATATTCCACCAAACAAAAAGCGGCAAATGGGATTGAAAAAGCCGCGCATTCTACCGTTTCCATTCAGCAGGCGGAAGCAGTGGAGAAGGCCGAAGCTGCTTTTAAGCAGTACTTTAATATTCAGAGCATTGATAAAAATTTGATTCAAAAAGCGGCGCTCATTGAAGACAATGGAATTCGATGGAAGAATCCGTATTGGAAGCTTAGCTGGTGGGTAGCTAAAGATAGCAATAATCCCGTATATTCGGCTCAAATTGATGCTCAATCGGGTGAAGTGGTGCAGTTGCGCTACCGTCCGCACCGGGATCACAAGGTTATCACCCGACAGGATGTGTTATCCTATCAGAAAACTGCTTTAGCTTTTATGGATAAATATGATCTGGTCAAAGAAGTTCCCGTAAACCTTTTCGAAGCCTCCAGTTCCTATATGGAAGGAATTAGTGTAGAATTCCGATACGGACCGGACCAATTTATCATGCTTTACTTTAACGAGGCCGGCGCTGTAAGCGGATTTGAATTTTCGCAGCAGCTCGCTTACACCTTGCAGGGAAATGATTTGAAGATCGACCGGCCTGAAGCGATTAAAATGGCCCAGGCAAGTATAAAGGAGTATTACGGCGCAGTGGATACCAGCGGCTTGATCGAGCAGGTCCGGTTATTTGAAGGAGATAAAGGAGAAAAAAACTGGTTTGTATCCTGGAAAAACATTGCCCCGCTGGAGGGCAGGTTCATAAGATATGGCGCTCAGATAGATGCCTTGAGCGGGAAGGTCTGTGCCGTAGAGGAATCAAATCACTCGCTTGATAAAGAACCGATAGCCGGACTGGAAAACAATGAAGAAAAGCTGCGGGAGATCGCGGAGCAGTTTTTAGATCAAAAGAACTTGTCAGGCTACCGCTTTGATAGCTTCGTAAAGGATACGGGGACCCTGCGCTATATGGACAAAGCGGGTTCGCCGTTACATGTGCTTGTGGATCGAAGTGAAGGGAAAGTTAGTTCTCTATTCTTTTTTGAATTAAAATAAGGGAGCGTCTTTAAATTGATGAAGGTCCTGGTGGTTGAGGATGATCAGTCGATCTCTGAGCTGATTAGAATGAACCTTGAAATGGCCGGCTATGAAGTGGGGCAGGCTTATGATGGCAAGGCAGCCCTCGATTTCTTGGACAGAGAAGTATTTAATATCGTGATCTTGGATGTGATGCTGCCGGGAATGAGCGGTTTCGATATCCTGCAGGAACTAAAAAATAGAGGGTTGCCGGTTATTTTTCTTACGGCCCGGGATCAGATGAGCGATAAGGTCAGGGCGCTCAATCTGGGAGCAGATGATTATATGGTCAAACCCTTTGAAGCGGTTGAACTGATTGCCCGGATGACTGCGGTATTACGACGTTACCGCAGTCATTCGAGCATCGTCATCCGTGACCTGGAGATCTGTCTGGAAGAGCGGGTGGTGCGCAAAAAGGGAGAAGAAGTTTATCTCACCCATAAGGAATTTGAACTCCTGGCCCTATTCATACAAAACCAGTCCATTGCCCTTTCGCGCGAACAAATCCTGGAACATGTTTGGGGCTATGATTATATGGGCGAGACCCGCACCGTCGATATGCACGTTCAGCGCCTGCGCAGCAAGCTAGGTTTACAGGACGCCATCGTAACTGTTTACAAAACCGGCTATCGCTTCGATATCCCCAATCAAAAGCTAACAACAAAATAATTTCACTTTTTATCAAGGACATAGTATTCTATCTTACCTTGACATTTTCACTGAAGCGCCAATGGTTTGTGGGCGTAAATTTGCGCTATATGTTTCTAATTCTTTGACATGAAATTGAAAGACTTGTAGTTTAGAGCATCTATTATTTAAAAGGCTATCAATAGATAAATTATATATACCACATATAACTACCCTAATTATAATCGGCAAGTTGTGTTACTATTTGGTTTCCAAAACCCTTATTTTTTCAATTTCTGCTACTGTAATCCTTCGGTCATTTAGGATTATGTATTTAGGAACTTCTTTTCCCATTTGAATACAAAATACTGGATCTGTTATACTTGATACTTTCTTACCAACAATTACTGTATCAATTCTTATAGCATTTAGCTTTCTATTTTTACTTATAGTAAACCCTTTTGTTTGAACATTATTACCGAAAATGTAAAATAATTTTTTATCTCTATCCTGACAAATAAGTATACCTGATTCATTACTGTGTCTATCGGCGAACTCTTTAAGTGTAGGTTCATACTCAAATATTTCTTTATCTGCTCTAAATGATTCAAAAAAAAGAGTAGGTCTATTGTAATAACTATAGGTAATATAACCTAATACAAGAAATATAATTATAAATAAGCATTTCTTTAGCTTCATTCATATTTACCCCCTGCTAATATAAACAGGACGGGGTAAATAGCCCCGTCTGTGTTTATATTTTATTTACGGCTCATAGACAGGACACTCATCCATTGTTGCTACTCCACTAGTAAAGCTAAAGCTAACACCCCAGGGAATTGATACACTTGGAGAAACACCACTAGTCGATTTACCATATTTTATCATCATTTCACATTCAGGAACTGTACCTGCCTTTCTAAGCAGAATACTTCCGTATCCGTTACATGCCCATTCATATTGCAATGGTTGACTTGAGAGAACTGTCATAGTAGTAAAGGTACTTTTAGCATTTGTTGTACTATTAACTGAAACAATTGAACTGTTTACTTCTCGAGTATAACCCGTATAATTATCCTTATACGTTACATACTGGTAACTAGTAGACAAACCAGTTTGCAAATACATATTTTCGGTCCAACCGAACCCTAGTATGTCCGTATTTGAAGCAATAAAAGGACACGATGACCATTCCCAGTCGAAATTCACCCTAAAGTAGGTATATCCGCCACTTTGATATAAATTATAAATGCTAATCTGAAACTGAGCCACAAAGGATGAAAACGTTCATGCGAAAGTGAGCCACTTGATAAAAACACTGAGCCAGTTTAGGCTGAGCCCAGAGGTGAATGGAGTGGTTATAACAGTGAAAGATTACAAACAAATCCGCCAAAAGTATTTATCCGGCATCAGTCAGCGGCAAATAGCCAGACAACTGCACATATCTCGAAATACGGTGGCCAAATACTGCAAAGGCTGTGCTGTTCCGTGGGAACGCAAGGCGCCGGAACGTAAAACATCGGTAATAACAGATGAAGTAGTGGAATTTATTCAAGCCTGTCTTGATGAGGATGAACGTGAAAACCTGAAGAAGCAGAGTCATACCGCCAAGCGAATATATGACCGTTTAGTTGCCGAAAGGGGGTTTACCGGGGGAGAATCGACCGTAAGACGCAAAGTTAAAGATATGAAAGGATCGCAGCCTAAGGTTTTCGTTCCCTTGGAGTTCTCGCCCGGAGAAGCAATACAAATAGATTGGGGCGAGGCAAAAGTTTATCTTCACAATAAAAAAATAACGACAAATTTATTCTGTGCTAGACTCTGCTCAAGCTGCGCGCCAATCGTGTTTGCGTACCGACGACAGAATGAGGAGAGCTTCTTGGAAGCGTTCGTAAGGACATTTCGCTTCTTTGGTGGAGTTCCTGAGAAAGTTGTTTTTGACAATGGAAAAGTTGCGGTTAAGGATGGATTTGGAGCACATGCTAAAAAGCAGGCCGGATATACTGCACTGTCTGCTCATTATGGTTTCGAAGCACTATTTTGTAATCCGGCAGAAGGTCATAAAAAAGGTAATGTAAAGTGTATGATAATGTAAAGTAAGGCTGGAAAAGCTGCACAGATCCTGTGTCAAAGTCTTGTTTTTCTTTACATTATTAACCCTCTATAGTTGGGGTTAAGCAGTAATGCTAAACCAGCAAAGGAGGACTAATAATGGAACTAAGCAAAGTAACTTTTGAGGAAGTAACTACAGAAACAGCGGCTTACCTCAAAAAAATGGGCTATTCCCAATCAATGATGAGTCAGTATCATGCAGCATGGAACCACCTGAAAACTTTCATGTCAGAACATGGAGAGCTTTATTTTACGGCATATGTGGCAGAAGCATTCATATATGACATGATAGGAAATGGTTCATTCAATGACCTGAAGCCATGGAAAAAGCAGATTGCTACAAGTGTTAATACCCTTACGGAATACATGGAAACAAAATCCGTAAAATTCAGGCGATGTAAGATATTCCGTGAGCTGAACGGTCCCGTTGGGCTCACGATGCTTGAATATGTCAGACATCGGAGAGGATACGGCATATCAGCTACAACGGAGGATGAATACCGATACCACCTTGGGCAGTTTATCATTTATCTTAACGCAAAGAATATCGCTTCAGTTGTTGAAATCAATAAAGGTATTATCATTGATTATGCTAATAGCATGGGATTTGCTTCACCTTATACTAGGCATAGGAATCTGTCAGTATTAAAAGGATATCTCTATTTCCTGTATGAAAATAACCTGATAGAAACCGACATTTCGAAGACAGTGCCCAAATGCAAGAGGGTAAGACAACCGAAACTACCCTCAACTTACACCAGGGATGAAGTGGAAAGGCTGATTGGTGCAATTGATCGAAGCAGTCCGAAAGGGAAACGTGACTATGCGATGATACTCATTACTGCTAGACTTGGCCTACGTGCTACGGACGTATGCGATCTGAAATTCAACAGCCTCTTGTGGGAGCAGAACCTAATTATTGTGAAGCAGAACAAAACAGGCCAAATGTTAGAGCTTCCACTCCTTGCAGAAATCGGGGAAGCAATTATTGACTATTTAAAATACGGAAGGCCCAAGTCGGAGCTCCCATATGTGTTCCTGCATGTCATTCCACCTTATGACAGACTGAACCGCTCAACACTGCACAGCATTATCTGCCTGTATATGAGGCTGGCAGGAATAAAATTTGAAAACCGTAGGCACGGTCCACATGCGCTAAGGCATAGCCTGGCGGGAATCCTGCTTGAGAGAAAGACACCGGTTCCGGTCATTTCGGAAGTACTCGGACACCTAAGCACGGAAAGTACCCGCTATTATCTCCGTATTGATATCGATACCCTAAGACAGTGCGCAATTGACGTACCACCGGTAAGTACCTCTTTCTATGGAAGGAGGGCTAGGTCATGAGTAGGTTTAAAGGCATTTACTCGGAATTACTTGACAGATACATTGAGTTCAAAAGGAATCTTGGTTACAAATTTATTGATGCCGAATACACGTACTCCCTATTTGACCGTTTTACCATAGAGTGTGGTGAAACGAAAATCGGTATATCAAGAAAACTGGCCGAAAGCTGGGCGGAAAAACGCCCGAATGAATCGGATAGTACTTGCTACAGACGCGTTATGTACCTAATTGTTAGAGCCAATCCATA
>DHSK01000014.1 GCA_002408445.1 Syntrophomonas sp. UBA5288 | reverse complement strand
AAAAAACTGAATAAAGCATCTGTCATTATCCTTGATGAATTTGGCTATGTCCCCTACGACCGCACCGGGGCCCAGTTGCTCTTTGACTATCTCTGTGAGATCCATGAGCAGAAGTCCGTAATCCTGAACACCAACCTGGAATTCTCTCGATGGGTCAACGTCCTTTACGACGAGCAAATGACGGCGGCTCTTATCGGCAGGCTCATGCACCACTGTTATCTACTGCTGTTCCCGGGAGAGAACAACCGGTTACGGGAATCCAGCATTAATGAGCTTTACGGTTCAATTGCCCCAACAGCCAGGAAGGAGGATAACTGACATGATTGTAACCCCTAAAATCATTGAGAAACTTGAACATACATACAGGATGTATTTCTCTAAAGGATTCAAACGGTATTTGCTTGCAAAATATGGAGAAGAGCCTTTTCCTTACGAATTCAGCGAACAGGGTCTATATGAGAACATCCGACATGATATCCGCGATTATAAAAACGGGACTATTCTTACTGATTAACTCAAGTAACAAATGCCTGCAATTCTTCTATTTCCCTGTAATGGCAGGGAAATAGAACTTGCAACATTGTGGAAATTGGAGTTGCAATACTATGGAAAAATTACTTGCAACTTTTAGGAAAAAGTTCTTGCAAAAAACACAGGAGGAATATAAAATTGGATTTATACGCATTAGGAAGGATAAGCTGGTGGGAATCCCAGTGCTATTACCACGCTTTGGCAGAACTCGGAAGAGAAGGGCTGGTGTTATGTTCTCCGGATGAATCTTATGTATGTCTGGGGATACATGATGATTTGTCTCAAGAAATTGATATAGATTATTGCCAGGCTCATGATATTAATTTACTGCGCCGTAAGATTGGAGGTGGAGTAGTCCTTTTAGATGAAAATCAATTCTTCTATCAGGTAGTGCTGAAAAGAAGCAATAAAATGATACCAATGCATAAGGAGTTGCTTTTTGAAAAGATGTTGCAGCCTGCTATTCAAGTTTACGAAAAACTGGGTATGCAGACAAAGTGGAAAGCACCGGCAGATTTAGTATGTAATGGCCGTAAATGCTCCGGGAACGGAGCGGGAGAAATAGGTGATTGTGTTGCTTTATCCGGTAATGTTCTTTTAAATTTTGATTATACGTGTATGGCCCGGGTTCTGAAATCTCCCAATATAAAGTATACCGAACTTCTAGAAGAATCTATGCACCATAATATGTGCACAGTTGCCGAATATCAATATGAACCTGTTCCCCATGATCTGGTGATGGACTGGTTTTGCGAAGCTTTTGAACAAATATTCGAAGAATTACAACCAGCTATTATAGACGATAAATTAAAACAGCAGATTATATTATCACGTAAAGCGCTCACAGCTCCTGACTGGCTAAAGAAACCAGGGCGGCGTAATACTAACCGAAAGGTGAAGATAAGCGAAGGGGTCTATCTACACCATTTGAAAAATGAAAGTGAGTACATGTTTTTGACAAGAGATGAACTAATCAAAGAGTTCTATTTTTTAAGACAGGGAGAGATTTATCGTGATAGTACTTATGAATGTAAGCCATATAAGAATTTAAAACTGTAATAGCAAATTATGATCTTAAAATGAACTAGTTACGTTACTCATGAAATAACGGAGGTAAAAAATAAAATGAAAATAAACAATTATGAATTTCCGGACGATTTACTATACAACAAAGAAAGCTATTGGTTAAGAAGAATAGGAAATCGAGTTCAAGTGGGTTTAAGCGACTATGGACAGAGAGAAATAGGCGATGTGCTTTATCTGGAACTAGGAAAAGAGGGGCAAACAATCCAGCAGGGAGAAGAATTTGGCTCAATTGAGGCCGGTAAATGGGTAGGCTCCCTCCAAGCTCCGATCAGTGGCACTATAGCTGTTATTAATGAGGAACTATTAGTAAATCCGAAACCTATAAATGAAAACTCCTATAAAAATGGCTGGCTATACGAGATTGACATGGCAGATAACACTCAGCTCAATGACATGATGGATGCTGAAAAATATTCCAGGTGGGTAGAGAAGCAGGTTTGGCTGGAAGCCCAAGAGGGTGAAAAGCATGAATAAGAAGTGGAGATTGCTTGATACTGGCATTTTGAGTGCTGCCGAAAATACTGCCTTAAGTCAAGTGCTGCTGGAGTGCCGCCGCGAAGGATTATCACCTGATACCTTGCATTTCCTGCAATTCAAACCCTGTGTGCTGGTGGGTTATCATCAGTCGGTAGAACTTGAAATTGAAGAAGATTATTGCCGTGAACACGGCCTGGACATCAACCGACGTATCTCCGGAGGCGGAAATCTATACTGGGATGAAAACCAGTTGGGATGGGAGATTTACACTGACCGCAATAAACCTGGCATGCCTGCCCGGCTGGAAGACCTGTATCAATACTTTTGTGAAGGTGGAGTGGCTGGTTTAAAAAAATTAGGTGTTTCCGCTAATTTTCGGCCCAAAAATGATATAGAAGTTGGCGGCCGGAAGATCAGCGGCACCGGTGGGAAAGAATTAGGCAAAGCGTTTGTTTACCAGGGTACCCTGTTGACCGATTTTAATGTAGATACTATGATGGCTTGCCTAAAGCTGCCGTTGAAAAAAATAGATGACAAGGCTGTGGAGTCTTTTCGAACACGAGTAACTTGTCTCAAAGAAATTTTGGGAGAAAACATGCCGGCCATGGACGATATAAAAAAGGCTATGGCACAAGGGTTCGAGGAAGTATTACAAATAGAACTGGAACCAGGTAAGCTTACAGAAGAAGAGGAAAAGCGCCTAAATAAAATTCTGCCATATATCCAATCTGAAGAATGGATATACGGAGATCGAAAAGTACAGAATAACCAGCTAAAGGTTGTGGACTATAAAAGTACAGGTGGACTGATACGAGTATCAGTACGCGTTGATCTTCCGCGGCAGCTTCTGAAAACAGTATTTATTACCGGTGATTTTTTCGCTTATCCGGAAAGGATTATTCTGGACTTGGAAGCGGTGCTTAAGAATAGTTCCGCACGCGAAGAGGATATACGTAAAAATGTACAGTCGTTTTTCTTAAGCCGTCATGTCCGTATTCCGCATGTGAATGCTGAAGACTTTGCATGTGCAATCATAGAGGCGGTCAAGGAAGAAGGCGATGTTAATTAACAAGCGATATGATCTGATCGTTGTCGGAGCAGGCCCTGCCGGCAGCTGTGCAGCCGCTGAAGCGGCTAAAAAGGGAGTTGAGGTACTGCTGTTGGAGAGAAAGACAATACCCGGATCCCCTGTGCAATGTGCCGAATATGTTCCGCAGCAAATCAAACACTATGTGAATGTTCGTTCAGAAATGATCACGCAAAAAACTGGAAGAATGCTTACCTATATAAATGATGAACTATGTTCAGCTTTGCATGCACCTGGTTATATGTTGGATCGAAAGATGTTTGATCTGCAGCTGGCGGAAGAAGCAGTAAATGCCGGAGCTGAACTTTGGACAGGAGCCAGAGCGCTTGAATGTATTAATGATGATATAAAGGTTGCAGTAAGAGGTGAAACAAAAGAGATTCAGTGCCGTTGTATTATAGGAGCAGATGGACCGCGCTCAACAGTCGGGGCTTGGATGAACAGCAGAAATGAATATTTTATGCCTGCTGTACAGTGGACTTTGCCGCTTACCAAAGATAAAAGCGATACAGAAATCTACTTTAGTCCCGAATATATTGGCGGATATGCTTGGATGTTCCCAAAGGGCAAATTTGCTAACGTAGGAGTGGGAGTAAGTATGGAGGCGGGCGACAGGCTTACAGAACTGCACAGCCGTTTTGTAAGCAAAATGATTGCCGAGGGTGTTGTTAAAAATGAAAAGCCTATTTTTAAAACAGGTGGAATTGCACCTGTAGGGGGGCCATTGCCTAAATTGGTGCATGAAAACATACTCTTGGCAGGTGATGCAGCAGGCCAGACCCACCCGGTTAGTGCCGGAGGAATCATGAATGCAGTTGTATGTGGTCGTTTAGCAGGTAAAGCAGCCGCTGAAGCACTAAAAAAGAATGACATTTCATTACTGAGTAATTACGAGCTAGCCTGGAGAAAAATCTTGGGCCGCCATTTGGAACATGCAACTGCACAGCGATGCAGAATGGATAATAAATGGACTATGGAACCGGAGGCATTTACTGACCTGATTCATGATACATGGTTAGTTTTCGCTTGATTTTAGGAGGTAATTGTTATGATACAAAAAGTTAGAGAGAGTCCGGAGTGGGTGCAGACAAGTTTGGCGGGCGCAATGTGTTTGGGGTTAGAGCCTGGGAAGTTTTTTCGTAATGCCAAATCAACTTGTCTGAATATATTGCTGATATATGAAAATGGCTGTAAAGCTGCCTGCAGCTATTGCGGCCTTGGGCGCAGTAGAGAAAAATTAATAGATAAGACTTTTATACGCGTTAAATGGCCCACCTATAGTATGGCTCAAATACTGCAACAGCTTAAAACACAGCCTCATCCGTTTAAACGGGTTTGCATATCCATGATTACCAATAGCGCGTCCATGAAGGATAGCGTAATAATTATCAAACAGTTTAAAGAAAACACGGATTTGCCAATTAGTGCTCTGGTATCACCAACAGTGATGAAAGGAAGAGAAGATCTGCAAAAGTTACACGATGCTGGGGCAGATCATATAGGCATCGCTATTGATACTGCCACTGACGAACTGTTTGAGCAGCACCGGGGCAAGGGCGTCAGGGGACCGCATAAGTGGAAAAAGTATTGGGATTTGGTTGAAGAAGCAGTGGAAGTATTTGGCCCTGTAAAAACGGGTGTACATTTTGTGGTGGGTTTGGGCGAAACAGAGAAAGAGATGGTCTTAAGTATAGACCGGGCTTACAAAATGGGTGCTAGGTCACATATGTTTTCCTTTTATCCGGAGCAAGGAAGTCAGCTTCAGGATCATCCCCAGCCCCCTATGGAGCAGTATCGGCGCATTCAACTGGCACGTTATCTCATTAATGAGGGGATAATAAGCGGCAGTGATATTTCATTTAACGAGAAGGATGAAATTATTGATTATGGCGTAGACATTCAAAAATATATTAATGAAGGGTTAGCCTTTATGACATCAGGCTGCCCTGGCAGGGATGGGCAAGTGGCATGCAACCGTCCATTTGCAAATGAAAGAGTTAATCAGGATCTGCGCAATTTTCCCTTTATACCGGAAAAAAAAGATATAGATCTTATAAAAACCCAATTTGGGGATGAGGTAAAAATAAATGGCTAAAGATCTTCAGATTAAATCAGAGCAAATTTATTTTGCAATACCGTCAGCAAAAAAATATCATAATCAATATTTCCAAAATCAACCAGCTGCTTTCGTAAATGTTAGTATCACTGGTACAAGCTGCGCTTGTAATTGTGAACATTGTAATGCCAAGCTTCTTAATACCATGTTGCCTGTCGCAACGCCGCAGCGATTCCATCAGCAGGTTAAGCTATTAAAGGAACAAGGATGTACAGGAATATTGATTAGCGGTGGTGCAAATCAAGAAGGCAGAGTACCTTTGAAACCAGTTCTAGAGGTAATTGGGGAGACCGTAGCAGCAGGTTTTCAGGTTGTGGTTCATACTGGAATTTTAGATTATTCGACTGCTGTAGGACTCAAAAATGCTGGAGTTCATCAGGTGTCGATGGATATTATAGGTGACATAACTACCATTCGCCAGGTATATCACTTGGATGCAAAACCAGAGGATTATCTAGAATCAATGTTGATCTGTAACGAGCTAGCCTTACATTTTTCACCTCATGTTGTTATTGGCCTGCATTTTGGACAAATTAAAGGTGAATACAGAGCTTTGGAAATGATTGCACAGACTAAACCAGATAATATCGTATTGGTAATCCTGACACCTATTAAAGGCACAAATATGGCTGATATTCAACCCCCTCCTTTGCAAGACGTTAGTTCGGTCATGGAAGCTGCGGTAAAAACCGCAAAAAATACACCTCTCACACTGGGATGCGCTCGGCCAGCCGGAAAATATAAGCGGGAACTAGAAAGGAAAGCCGTCGATTTAGGATTCTCAACGATTGCCTATCCAGATGAAAGTACTGTTAACTATTGCTTGGAGCAAGGTCTGCAACCCAATTTTTTCGAAGCGTGCTGCTGCTTGTCACCTAGCACAGGGAAGCAATAATTGCAATTAGCTTTCCAGTTAAGGCCAATTAAAGAAAGAATAAGCGTTCTTTGATAAATATTTATATAGCTTTTGAAGAAACCCAAATAAATATAGGGAAGGCACATAAATGGGCGATAAGTATATAGTTTCAGCATATACTGATTACCGGGCGAAATGATTGAAGCTTTCCATGCCGAAGCAGTAGAGCTTATTGTTACTAGGCTGAATATTAACCTTCTGATTGAGAAGAGAATTGAAGGAAACTTTTGAACATGAAACTATCTGAATAATGCTACCCTACAAACCGAAAAAATTGGTGGATTGCATTGTTGAAAAAGGCTATTTTAATATTAATTAAAAATGCAAAGATTTATAAGGATTGGAGAGAAAAAATTATGAAAATGAAAGGTGAAAGAGATTGTTATCAGTATGTTTGTCCTAAATACCCCGAATGTAAACGAGCATGTGGCAAAGGTTGCTGTATTGATTTTGAAGAGCCGCCCCAAAATTTAATTGGTAAGGGGGAATGTACTGAAGAAAACGGTTATCCTTTTTTTATGAAGTTAACCTCCCAAAGCGATAGTTGATAAAAGGAAATCCAATTGCTTGTTAAAAAACTGGATTTATTTTATCCTTTATTTAATAGGCACAAAGAATACCTCCTATTTTAGAAGAGGTATTTTTTGTGCCTATTAAATATGGGTAAGGTCAAATTCAGAGTCTGTAAACGATCTATATCAATAGGTGTATTAAAATATCGATCAAACTTAATTATTAATTACACATAGTAGGGCTAAAAGAATTGATGGAGATATTATCTGGTCAATTGCAAGACCTAATGTAAAAGCATATTCGCTTATACTAAACAGCACACAGTTAATACTTTGAAACAATCGCACGCAGTTATTGAATAAGTTTTTTCCAGACCTTATACTGGAAAGTATAGGAACTGCATTTATAGTTCGCCCTTTCGCAGATGCTTTTTATGGACAAGGTTATATAAAACAACTCTTACCTGGCTGGAGGATATATTCTTGTGCCGGGAGGTGCTCACTTTGGGATACGGAAAGAACTGCGCGGGTTAATCCGATATAGCGTTTCTTGTGACCCCTTAAATAACTTCATACTAGTTTTACGAAAACGCAGGTGTATGTTCAGAAGAAGATATGCCCTTTTTTTATACTGGTTGGTTGTTGTCAGCTTTTATTGCATTCATTGCTATGTAATGTAGTCACTTCCTGGATGCAGCCTGACATACTGTCCTTGTCAGTTAAATATTTATAAAATAGAAAATAATAAGGGCACAAAATGCAGCAGAATTCAATGTTGAGATTATCGTATGATATGAGGGGAGAGGTTAGAATGAGTCTTTTAAAAAATGCGCCCTGTAAAGAAGCTTTATGTATCATTAAGAACGTAGAAGACAGATTGAATGGGAAAATCGTTGAGCTTCCAAAAGTGGAGTATCCGATTCACCAAAACTTGGTGAAAATCTTTGAGAAACTGTTGTCCAGTGAAGAAAGCATGTCCAGAAGCTCCAAAAAAATGATTGGACTTACTTCCTCTTTAAGCAATTTTGATGTAGAGATGACTCATTCTTCCAACCAATTGATCGAATTTGCCGGAGAGATGTCTTCCATCAGCGAATCGAATCTGGCTATCGTAGAAGAGATAAGCGCAAGCATGAATGAAGTAAATAGCACCATCAGCAATACTTCCGATATTATGAACAATCTTCAGGAATCTTCCCGGGAACTTGTCTTGCAAAATGACGAAAGCATCACCCAGATTAATGAAATCGATATGTTAAAGAACGATGTTTCACGAGATGCTGACTTAATGAGTGAACAAATCAAGGCCTTGGTCGAGATGGCGGTGAAGGTGTCCGAGATTGTGAACGGCGTGGAAAGCATTGCCAACCAGACCAACCTTCTGGCCTTAAATGCTGCGATTGAAGCGGCACGGGCCGGGGAAGCCGGAAAAGGCTTTGCGGTTGTGGCGGACGAGGTCAGAAAGCTGGCAGACGATACTAAAACCAGCCTGAGCGATATGAGGTCCTTTGTCAATAACATCAAAGAGGCAGCGGTGAACGGACAGACCAGCATGGAAAACACTATGGATTCCACCAATAAGATGCATGCAAAACTGGACATCATATCAAAAACTATCGTTGAAAATGTGTCCATGTTAAAGCATACCATCAGTGATGTTGAGCAGATTACGGAATCACTCGGGAATATAAAAGAATCTGCCCATCAGATCAATCAGGCCTTGGAGGCATCAACCCAAGATGCTGAAAAGCTTAACGTGATGACGCAGACGATTCATAGCGATGCTACCCAGAGCGCAAAGAACGCCAAACAAATTTCAAGGATTGATGACGAACTCAGCGAGGCCGTAAGAGAAATGATTACCTCTTTAAACGGCGGCAAAAACGCCATATCCAACCAGGAGCTACTGGAGAATATAACAAAAGCCAAGGAAGCTCATTTAAACTGGATTAAAAATTTGAACAGAATCGTAGATGAAATGACCATCTATCCATTACAAACAAACTCTAAGAAATGCGCCTTTGGTCATTTTTATCATTCTATGGATGTTTCCGGTACCATTTTGGAAGAAGTATGGAGAGCGATCGATCAGGTGCATGACAAATTACATACGAACGGCAGCAGGGTAATTGAGGCTGTAAAAGTTCAAAACCCGGAACTGGCTCAAGATCTGTTTTTACAGACAGAAAAACTCTCCCAGGATGTTGTGGATAAATTGAACGAAATTATAAGTATCATAGAGCGCAGCACAGCCAAAGGGGTTGAGATATTAAAGACAGCAAGAGCCAGCTAAGCTGCACATTAAAAACAATGTATCAGTGGCGAAGGCTCGACCGTCTGGAGTACGGTATCGTTAGAAAGAAACTGCGTCCGGGCGAAAGCCCGGCGCGCAGGGATGAAGCAGCTGGAGAAAGAATATGCCCAACTGGGGGAGACCAATTTAGCAACACCCATTGGCATCACCGGAACATCCGCAATTCGGTTCAGTTCCGGTAAGCTTGCCTATAATGATTGCATAGGCACAACCGACACCTGATTTTACTTCAATAGCAGAGAACGGGCAGTTTTTAGCGCAGGCACCGCATTCCATGCAGCTATCTTTATCTGCTATTGTTGCTTTATCCTCTTTTATCGAAAAGACTGCGTGGGGACATACCATAGCGCATATCCCGCATCCTTTGCATTTTTCTTCATCAAGTTTCAGTGTGACAACATTTCTTAAATACTTATGCTTCATCGTGTATTCCCCTTTATATGCTTGGACTGAAGGCAGCCAATAAAATTAAAACGGTACCTATTGCTATACTGCTAATAATAGCTGGAACAGCTGTTTTCATTTCTTTTATTACACCTGAAAAAGATGTATAGGTAGAAGATCCGGTAAAGTTCATTGCGCAAAAGGCAGATATTGAAGGCAGGATCAACATATAAGCCAATGCTCTTAGCAACCCATATTCCGGCTCAAAGGGCCACCCGTTCAACACATTTACATATGCAGCCCACAGGAGTCCCATTAGCCAGCCTTTCCAGGCAAATGCTTTGCCTGGTATCCAGGGCAAAAGAATAGGAACTAAAACACACCCTACCAGTAGAGCTCCTGCATATCCGTAGAAATCAACTATGCCGAAAGAATCTGCCTTTAACAAATTCAGCATGAAAAGGACTCCGAAAATCATCAAGGATACTTTGAAAGTTCCTACCAATTCTATGGGAGTCAACACCAGCCGGTCATACATGTTAAATCTAACTTTTCGCATTTCCGGAGTTGCCTTCATTCCAGCTCTGAGAAATTCCTTAATATCCGCTGCTCTTACCGGGCCAAAAACAACTTTAAATCCCGATCTCCTTTGCACTTCATGGGCAGAAACTCCCGATGCGCCCAATTGCGGCAATATCAAAGTTTTATGGGATACAATTCTTGACAGATTAACAATTGATATCCGGCGTATTAATTCATCCGTCCCGAAAGTTCCCTTTCCTGCCGCACACCAGACATTGATGCCTTTTGTATCTAACACCAATATCCAGGCACTCAGGCCTGATAGCTCTTTTCTAAGCAGGTCAAAGCTCATTTTATAATTTGCTGTAACCAGGACGGGTGACGTATTATCCGCCTCTCCGATGGAGTAAATGCCGGGACTTACTTTATAATTCATTCGGTTGATGCCCCACCTGGCTTTCCACGTGCCTATTTTATCGTGGATAGTCAACTGGGTTGACGCCTTCTGAATTTTAGGTGAACTTATTATACTGCTGATCAGATCATCATCTGACGGTAAAATAACGTCTGTGGGAGTACCTGAACAGCATTGCGGTTCAGCATTGGCGATTCCGCAGCAACATTCCTGACGATTTTCAATTTTATTACCATCCATTTATAACCGCTCCATTTACGAATATGATTTATATTATTATTGAACTCAATCTACGCTTAAGCTCTTGAACCTTATTCTTTATGACCTTGGCTGTCTAAATAAATTCTTCATCGCTTTTTCCGGTTGGATCTTCCAGCCCCCAATCCTCGCAATATTTACATGGCAGATATGGGCAACTAACATTACAACCCATAGTAATCACAATGTCGGGCTGCCGGATATCAGAAATTAACTTGAAAAACTGATCTTTTTCCATATCAACATTATATAGCTATTTAATAATCCTAACTGCATCCTGGTTTATATGCGGTTTTGCAACTTTGCCCTTTTTTCTCATTTACTAAACTTCAATCTATATAGTTAGATATCTATATAAAAGATAGAACCCGACAATTACATTTCTCCTATAACATTTTTAACATGCTTGGATTTTTCTTTGCATATGCAATCTTCCGTATCGGTGAAAATACTCATTAGAAATAATATTAGCTTATTGCAGTTAGTGCTGTTCAGCGAATAATGACTCCAAAGACCTTCTTTTCTGGTTTGCACCATACCGCATTCGGCCAGTATCTTCATGTGATGAGAAAGTGTTGGTTGGGTAAAATCAAAATCCTCTAATAAGTTACAGGCGCACTTTTCCCCGCAAGACAATATATCGATTATTTTTAATCGGTTTGGGTCCGAAAGCGCCTTGATAATTTTGGCGTTGTCATCATAATTCATATTTATGCTTTTGCCCCCTACATAGATGCATATCTATATATCAATATATACTGTTATCAATACCCTGTCAATATTGGGCTATATGCACATAGAATTGACGGGAAATATTATTTTTCTGGCATGATTGAGCATTATTGACAATTCTAAACAAATAGAATAGTATAACTATTAATATCGAACCATGAAGGTTCAGAGTATTTGCTTGAATCAGTAAAGGTTGAAAGTTAGCCACGAAGGCTGAGAAGACTGCAAACGCAGTCCTTCAGTTTTGGTGGCTTATTTTTTTAGGGAGGGAGAATTATGAGCCAAGCAATAAATAACTGGCAAAAGGCCGTGGAGTTCCATGGTCATGAATGTCCTGGACTGGCGATTGGCGTCAGGGCAGTGGAAGCGGCGCAGGTGAAATTAGGGATCACTTTTTCGCGAGACGAGGAAGTGGTTTGTGTAACGGAAAACGATGCCTGCGGAGTAGATGCAATACAAGTTTTAACCGGATGTAGCCTGGGTAAAGGAAATCTGATTTACAGGGATACGGGTAAACAGGCCTTTACGTTTTTCAGCCGCAACAGTGGGGAGGGGTTGCGTATTGTACTAAAACCTTCGGCGGAAGAGCGGGACAGGGAATCAGAACAGAAGTACCTGCTGCAGGCTGATTTGGAAGATATTTTCGAATTTAAAGTACCTCATTTTAGTTTGCCGTCCCAAGCCCGCATCTTTGCCAGCCAGATTTGCGAAGTTTGCCAGGAAGCCATCCCGGAGAATAAAGTAAGAATGCAAGACGGGAAAAAAGTATGCCTGGATTGTTTTCAGGACTACGGCAGGGGGTGGTAAGATGGATACTGCCTATTATGACAAATTGTGGCGCCAAAAATGGGGGGCGGCCCATAAAAACGGAAATAATGCGGAGGCCTATTGGAACGGCAGGGCGGACCGTTTTAGCGCCGTTGCTTATCAAAACGACGGAGCCCAACGTGTAACTAAACTTATGGATCTGTTCAGGCACAAGGGGATATTGAATGAAAATGCTTCGGTCCTCGACATAGGCTGTGGGCCAGGTAAATTTGCGGTAGAGATGGCCGGAATTTGTAAAGAAGTGACCGGTATTGATATATCGGAAAGAATGCTGGTCCATGCCGAAAACGCCGGCCGAGAGAAAAAACTAACCAACCTGCGGTTTCAAAGACTTGATTGGGCAGAGGTATCCCTGGCTGATTTTAACTGGGAGAAGCGCTTCGATCTGGTCTTTGCCTCCATGTGCCCGGCGATTAACAGCCAGCAAGCACTGGAGAAGATGATTCATGCCAGCAGAGGCTATTGCTTTATGAGTCATTTTGCCTACCGGCATGAGAGTATTCGCGACAGACTGGCGGAACAATTATTACCGGA
>DHSK01000085.1:30530-38260 GCA_002408445.1 Syntrophomonas sp. UBA5288 | reverse complement strand
TCCGGTAATAATTGTTCCGCCAGCCTATCGCGAATACTCTCATGCCGGTAGGCAAAATGACTCATAAAGCAATAGCCTCTGCTGGCATGGATCATTTTCTCCAGTGCTCGCTGGCTGTTAATAGCCGGGCACATGGAGGCAAAGACCAGATCGAAGCGCTTCTCCCAATCAAAATCGGCCAAGGATACCTCTTTCCAATCAAGTTTTTGAAACCGCAGGTTGTCTAATTTTCTTTCTTGGCCGGCGTTTTCGGCATGGGCCAGCATTCTTTCCGATATATCAATACCGATTACTTCTTTACAAATTCCGGCCATCTCTACTGCAAATTTACCTGGCCCACAGCCTATGTCGAGGACCGAAGTGTTTTCATTCAATATCCCTTTGTGCCTGAACAGACCCAGAAGTTCAGCTACGCGCTGGGCTCCGTCATCTTGATATGCAACAGCGCTAAAACGGTCCGCCCTGCCGTTCCAATAGGCCTCCGCATCATTTCCGTTTTTATTGGCCGACCCCCATTTTTCGCGCCACAATTTGTCATAATAGGCAGTATCCATCTTACCAACCCCTGCCGTAGTCCTGAAAACAATCCAGGCATACTTTTTTTCCGTCTTGCATTCTTACTTTATTCTCCGGGATGGCTTCCTGGCAAACTTCGCAAATCTGGCTGGCAAAGATGCGGGCCTTGGACGGCACTGCCCTGACGCCAATCGCCAGTCCAGGACATTCATGGCCATGGAACTCCACGGCCTTTTGCCAGTTATTTATTGCTTGACTCATAGTTCTCCCTCCCTAAAAAAATAAGCCACCAAAACTGAAGGACTGCTCTTGCAGTCTTCTCAGCCTTCGTGGCTAACTTTCAACCTTTACTGATTCAAACAAGCACTTTGAACCTTCATGGTCCAATATTAATAGTTATACTATTCTATTTGTTTAGAATTGTCAATAATGCTCAATCATGCTCAAAAGAACAATCCTTGCCATCAATTTTTTACTTTACCGCCCCTTCTTCTCACAAGTATTTTCATCCAGATTTAATAGACGTTCGTTAACTTGTTCAAAACCCGCCAATTGATCCAAAGGTGTTTCCATAAAAGTATTAAATTCTTCAATCAGTGCAGTAAAATTTCGTTTATTAAAGGAGCAAATCCGTTTTTGTGCCTCCCTGCGTTCCTCGACTAGACCGGCCTGCTTTAATACCTTTAGATGTTGAGATATACGCGGTTGGTTCATCTGCAACACTTCCTCAAGGTCACACACGCAAAGATCCTGTTCAAAAAGCAAACGTAAAATCTTTAAGCGGGTTGGCTCTCCCAGTGCCTTAAAGACTATTTCTAACATGGTAAAAATCATCCCTTCTGGTGTATTTAATTATTAGTCTTTGTGAAGATTTATCTGTATAAGACTTTAAGTCATTTTTTCTAAATTTTGAAGAAATCGTTTCTGCAAATTTTTGTTGTTTTTAAATTGAAATAGGTTTATATTATTATATGCTTATATTATATTCTATAATTATTGCCGTCAAGTATCCCACCTAGAATAAGTTGGGAGGAAACGGGTATGAATCAGGATATCCAACCGTGATTATACCCGGATTATTAGATATTTAAATTTAAGGAGGTAATTTAGATGAAAATCGAAGTATTGGGAACCGGGTGCACAAAATGTAAACAGTTGGAGAAGGATGTGTACAATGCCCTTGCTGAATTGGACATCGCTGCAGACGTAGCAAAGGTACAGGATATTAAAAAAATAATGTCGTACAAGGTAATGTCTACCCCGGCACTGGTTATTGATGGAAAAGTAAAAGTTTCAGGCAGACTGCCGCGTAAAGAAGAGCTGCATGGGCTTTTGAAAGACTCCCAAAAGTAATAAAGGAGTTCCAAATAAGCAAATTTGGTTAAAGGCTAGGCACAAGAGAGCCAATTTGCAGATGGAAGACATTGGCGAATTGTAAATCACAAATGCCGGGTCAAAGCAGAAGGCTGCCACCGTAAGGGTATCTCTTTCCGGATAAATCATTAACATTTATGGGAATATAAGGAGTTTTGATTGTGATAATATTTCAGTGGCTTAATAGTCAATTACTCAAAATGGAATGGCTCTCTGATTTAGTGAGACTGCTGATCGAAAACGGTTTTAAACTGGATATAGGTACACGTTTAGGTGGAAGCATCCATTTTTTCATTTATGATGTTATCAAAATATTTATCTTGTTGGCGGTTTTGATTTTTACAATTTCATATATTCAAAGCTTTTTCCCTCCGGAAAGAACACGTGCTATCGTTGGCAAGTACAAAGGGTTCTGGGCAAATCTATTTGGTGCTTTGTTGGGGACCATCACCCCGTTTTGTTCCTGCTCATCGATCCCCTTATTCATTGGGTTTACCGGTGCTGGTCTTCCGCTAGGGGTTACTTTTTCTTTTTTAATATCTTCTCCTCTGGTGGATCTGGCTTCCGTCCTTCTGCTAGCCAGCATTTTCAATTGGAAGATTGCTATAGCCTACGTTATAGCAGGACTGATCCTGGCAGTGATATCGGGCACAATTATTAGTAAATTAAAATTGGAAAGCTATGTGGAGTCCTTTGTTTTTGGCGAAGAAAAACAAGATTATGAACCTGAAGCCATAAGCACCCGTGAAAGAATGTATTTTGCCAAATCACAGGTATTGGACATCGTCGGAAGGGTGTGGCCGTACATCATAATCGGGGTGGGGATTGGCGCAGCCATCCACAATTGGATTCCGCAAAATATTATTTCAGCCGTTCTGGGTCAGGATAAATGGTATTCTGTTTTAATTGCTACTTTAGTTGGGGTACCAATGTATGCAGATATATTTGGCACACTGCCTATTGCTGAGGCACTTGTCGGTAAAGGTGTTGGAATAGGTACCGTTTTATCATTTATGATGGGAGTTACGGCATTATCTCTGCCTTCGTTGATTATGCTCTCACAAGTAGTAAAACCACGGCTACTGGCGATATTTTTCGGTTTGGTAACAACCGGTATTATTATCATTGGCTATACTTTTAACGCTATTGGCCATATCCTGATCTAGGTAATCGCTCCTCCTGCAAACAGTTAAGCAATCTGGATAAGAAGTAAGCAGCCCCGCGGCTTCTTTTACTTATCCAGGTTGCTTTGGCAATTTTAAGTTTTAGCTCCCAAGGTGCAGGAGCGTTGCCGCTGAAGTGGAATACCAAACAGCGTGGCAAATTGAAGATATTCGTACAGCAGGGTCTCCAGCCCCTATTCATCCTTCTCTATGGTCAATCCTTCAACATGTCTTTTACTAATCGTTTTGCGCTTTTTGCGATTTTCCTTGCTTTCAAAAATAATATCCATGTCATAGTTTTCAGGATATAAGTCTTGTCGGTCTATTTCCAGGGTAAGGCGTTTTTGGTTGATGACATATTTCTTCCCCATTACCATAACCACCACCTCACCCCGTCCATTTTCCTCTTCATAAATCACACCGCTTCGCTGCATGGTGCTAACGTATACCCGATCACCAACCTTTAAGTTTTTCTTACTGTAATGACTGTTTCGTTCCCGGCTCTCTTTAGCTTTATATACCTCCTGCATTTCGGCCTTTTCCGCCATTTCAATCTTCAAATCTTCTTGATCGAGCACACTGTTAATATTGGTTTCTATCTCATAATTAGCTCTTTCCCCATAGGTAATCTCATGTGCCCTTTCAATAATATGACGATCCATGCCCAATCTCAGTGCGATAAGGAAAGCATTACTATCTCCCCAATTACCAATCTGCAGCTTATAAAGCGGCTGCAGGGTTTTAATATCAAAAGCCATACAGCCGTTCTCAAAACCGGGTGTATTCAGCGCATATTCCTTGATCTCTCCATAGTGAGTAGTAGCCAGTATAGTAGCACCCCGGCGGAAGACTTCTTCCAATACCGCAATCGCAAAACCATGCCCTTCTCCGGGGTCGGTGCCCGCCCCCATTTCATCCATAATTACCAGGGCAGATTCATTACATGCTTCCATAATCATGAGGATATTTTTCACGTGTGCTGAAAAAGTACTCAGAGATTGCTCAATACTCTGCCCGTCACCAATGTCACACAATATATTAGAGAATACCGCCAGTTGACTGCCTTCTGCTACTGGTACATGGAGGCCGCATTGAGCCATCAAGGTTAGCAAACCCACCGTTTTAAGGGCAACGGTTTTTCCTCCGGTATTGGGACCGGTAATTATCAGGGCCCGATAATTTTGCCCTATTTTCAAGTCAAGCGGCACAGCCTCCTGACCCAGCAAAGGATGCCTTCCCTGATAAATCTCAATAATCCCTGTTCGGTTCAATTGGATAGGTTTCATGTCCAGACTGCAGCTATATTTGGCCCGGGCAAATATAAAATCGTAAACTGCCATGACTTCGATATTAATGGCCAGTTCCCGCTGATGTTCAGCTATTTTTTCCGATAGATCAGCTAATATCCGGTAAACTTCATTTTTTTCCTCCAATTGCAGCAAATCATATTCCTGCTGAAGTAAAGCTATGGCAGCTGGTTCCATAAATACAGTTGAACCGGTAGAGGAAGTATCGATAACTTGACCAGGGAATTTTCTCATATCTTTTCGCTGCACAGGCACTACATAGCGGCCATTCCGGCTGCTGATCAAAGAATCCTGGAGCATGCCTTTGTAAGCCGTAGACCGGAGAATATCATTTAGCTTTTGCCTGATACGATCTTCCACAATTAATATCCTGCTGCGAATCCGCGCCAAATCATGTGAAGCCCGGTCATCAACCCGACCGTTTACAATACAGCGTTGAATTTTTTCTGCCAACTCCAGTAGTTCATACATGGATAAGGCATATGAAGCAATTTTAGGTCCTATTGACTGCATCTTGCTCATATATTTTCTAACCCGCTGCACAGCTTCCAGCAAATTCTGGCACGAACTTAACTCTTCCGGAGTTAGGATCATGTTCTTCTGAGCCTTTAGGATACTTGATTGCATACCTGTCATTGAAATTAGGGGAATACTTGCATTAACCTTAAGCATTGCCACAGCCTCGGTGGTTTCACTCATCCGGTTATGAATAATATCAATATCCGTACTTGGCTGAAGATTGTCTATCATCTCTAAAGCCTTTTCGCTTAAGGCATATTTTTTTATTTCTTCGATAACTTTGTTAAACTCCAAAACATTCATAGTATTTTGATTCAATTTAATTCACTCCTTCTAAACAAAAAAAATAAAGGCCGTGAAAGAACACAGCGGATCTTTCACAGCCCTATAAGCCAGTAACTGACTATGCGTAAAAATGGGTAAAATAATACCGTGCACCAAGCACGGCACCCATTGTACGATTTAATTTAATATGCCGCCCGTGTTCATACTCCTTAATCCGCCCAATACCAAGCAATCCATAATACATGGTATCTTATATCTTCGAATCAAGGCCATATCGAATTATGGTTAGTTTTGAACTACCGCGGACATACATTCATCCCTTACTTCAAAATTACATCTTAAAACTAACTTACTTTGAGATAAAAGTCAACAATTTATCGTATTAGTCTGATTTATTATGCTAGAGGTGTTAAAAATGAAGCACAAATATTTAAAAAATGTTGTCACACTAAAACTTGATGAGAAAAAATGCAAAGGATATGTGCTATTATATGTCCCCACGAAATTTTTTCAATAAAAGGGGATAAGTAAAGCCATCATTATCTTTACTTGGATTAAAACGCTTCTTCGGATTAGCGTCGTTCATACTGAAATTCCACAATGTTGACAGAGTTATGGATAACAGTATATATTGATATATAGATATGTATCTATATAAGGAGACAAATACATGAATATAAACTATGAGGATAACGCCAAAATTATCAAGGCGCTTTCAGACCCAAATCGATTAAAAATAATTGATATATTATCTTGTGGGGAAAAGTGCGCCTGTAATTTGTTAGAGGATTTTGACTTTACCCAACCAACACTTTCTCATCACATGAAGATATTGGCCGAATGCGGTATTGTGCAAACCAGAAAAGAAGGACTTTGGAGTTATTATTCACTGAACAACACTAACTGCAATAAGCTGATATTGTTTCTAATGAGCATTTTCACC
Organism: Syntrophomonas sp. UBA5288; assembly: GCA_002408445.1. Taxonomy (GTDB): domain Bacteria; phylum Bacillota; class Syntrophomonadia; order Syntrophomonadales; family Syntrophomonadaceae; genus UBA4851. The sequence goes on along the minus strand of DHSK01000085.1, from coordinate 32,153 downwards.
GATACGGAAGATTGTATCTGCAAACAAAAACCCCAATGTATCAAAAATGTTGTAGGAGGAATGTAAATGCCGGGTTCTGTTTCAAGCAAACTATCTTTCTTAGATCGATATCTGACTATATGGATTTTTCTAGCGATGGCAGCAGGTGTTGGGCTAGGTTACTTTTATCCTGATTTTTCGAAATGGCTAAGCAGTATGTCTATTGGGACCACGTCTATACCAATCGCTATCGGGTTGATTATTATGATGTACCCGCCATTGGCAAGAGTCAGGTACGAAGAAATCGGGAAAGTGTTCTTGAACCGGAAAGTGATGCTGTTGTCCTTATTTCAAAACTGGATACTGGGCCCGGTATTTATGTTTATCCTGGCGGTCGTTTTTCTACACAACTATCCTGAATATATGGAAGGATTAATCCTGATTGGCCTCGCCCGGTGCATAGCAATGGTTATTGTGTGGAACAGCCTGGCCGATGGTGATAATGAGTATGCGGCAGCTTTAGTTGCGCTTAACTCCGTGTTTCAGGTAATTTTCTTTTCAATCTATGCCTACCTTTTTTTAACCGTTTTTCCCACCTGGTTAGGGTTGAAAGGTTTGGCGGTTCATGTTTCGATCGGTGAAGTGGCACAAAGTGTAATTATATATCTTGGTATACCTTTTGCGGCGGGATTTCTTACCCGAACCATTTTGAGGCCCGTAAAGGGGAAAGAATGGTACGATACCAAATTCGTTCCTGCCATCAGCCCCGTAGCCCTTATCGCACTGCTATTCACCATAATTGTCATGTTTTCTCTAAAAGGGAAATACATCGTTGCTCTGCCTATGGATGTAGTGCGTATAGCTATTCCGTTGGTTATTTACTTTCTGGTCATGTTTATGGCTTCCTTTTTCAATTCCAAGAGAATGGGAATCAACTACTCGCAGACAGCTACCCTGTCTTTTACCGCTGCCAGCAACAACTTCGAACTGGCGATTGCGGTAGCGGTAGCTATTTTCGGAATTCAGTCCCAACAGGCTTTTGCGACCGTAATTGGTCCATTGATTGAGGTGCCGGTAATGATTGCGCTGGTTAATGTAGCATTACATTTTAAGCGCAAATATTATTCAGAGACAGTGGCAGAAGACCACTAGTAATGATTGGAGTTTAGCAAATGAGAGAAAAGATCAAAGTTGCATATGTGTGTGTTCATAACTCCTGTCGCTCCCAAATGGCAGAAGCTATATCAAAACTAATTGCAGCGGATAGCTTCGAAGCTTATTCGGCCGGCACTGAAACAAAACCGCATATAAACCAGGATGCAGTCAGGATCATCAAACAGCTATACGATGTTGATATGGAAAAAGAACAGTTTCCCAAGTTAATTTCTGATATCCCGCAGCCCGACATTGTGATTACTATGGGTTGTAATGTTAGTTGCCCATATCTGCCATGTAAATACCGGGAGGATTGGGGATTGGAAGATCCAACCGGAAAAAGCGATGAAGAATTTATTAAGACAGCCAAGATCATAGAGAATAAGGTTCGGGAGCTTAAGAGTAGATTAAGTTCAATAATAATATGAGAGTTTTGCATAATTCCCAAAACCCCATTTGTCATTCCGAGCCTTAGCGAAGAATCTTAAG
>DHSK01000085.1:0-30333 GCA_002408445.1 Syntrophomonas sp. UBA5288 | reverse complement strand
AATTATGCAAAACTCTCATATAAATCATATTCGTAAATGGAGCGGTTAGAAATGGATGGTAATAGTAGAATTGAAAGTCGTCAGGGATGTTGCTGCGAAGGTTCAGGTGCTCCCCTAGACGTTATTCTACCGTCAGATGATGATCTGATAAGCAGTATAATAAGTTCACCTAGAATTCAGAAAGTATCAGCCGAACTGACTATCCACGATAAAATAGGCACCTGGAAAGCCAGGTGGGGCATCAACAGAATGAATTATAAAGTAAGTCCCGGCGTTTACTCCATAGGAGAGGCGGATAATATGTCACCCGTCTTGGTTACAGCAAATTATAAAATGAGCTTTGACCTGCTCAGAAAAGAGCTGTCAGGCCTGAATGCCTGGATATTGGTGTTAGATACCAAAGGCATCAATGTCTGGTGTGCGGCAGGAAAAGGAACTTTTGGGACGGATGAATTAGTACGCCGAATATCAATTGTTAATCTCTCAAGAATTGTATCCCATAAAACTTTGATATTGCCGCAATTGGGTGCATCGGGAGTTTCTGCACATGAAGTACAAAAGAGATCGGGATTTAAAGTTGTTTTTGGCCCGGTAAGAGCATCGGACATTCAGGATTTTCTCAAAGCTGGAATGAAGGCAACTCCGGAAATGAGAAAAGTTAGGTTTAACATGTATGATAGGCTGGTGTTGACTCCAATAGAGTTGGTAGGAACTTTTAAAGTATCCTTGATAATTTTCGGAGTCCTTTTCATGCTGAATTTGTTAAAAGCGGGTTCTTTCGGCATAGTTGATTTCTACGGATATGCAGGAGCTCTACTGGTAGGGTGTGTTTTAGTTCCTATCCTTTTGCCCTGGATACCCGGCAAAGCATTTGCCTGGAAGGGCTGGCTAGTGGGGTTCCTGTGGGCTGGATATGTAAATGTGTTGAATGGGTGGCCGCTTGAGCCGGAATATGGGTTGCTAAGAGCATTGGCTTATATGCTGATCCTGCCTTCAATATCTGCCTTTTACGCAATGAACTTTACCGGTTCTTCCACCTATACATCTTTTTCAGGTGTAATAAAAGAAATGAAAACAGCTGTTCCGGCTATTATCGGGAGTATAGCGATAGGTACCGTATTAATTCTATTGGCTGCCTTCGTTCCCAATATATAAGAGGTGTTTAACAATGAAGCATAAATATTTAAAAAATGTTGTCACACTGAAACTTGATGAAGAAAAATGCAAAGGATGCGGGATATGTGCTATTGTATGTCCCCATGAAGTCTTTTTGATAAAAGAGGATAAAGCAGTGATAACAGATAAGGATAGCTGCATGGAATGTGGCGCCTGCGCTAAAAACTGTCCCTTTTCGGCTATTGAAGTAAAATCAGGTGTCGGTTGTGCATATGCCATCATTATAGGTAAGCTTACCGGAACTGAGCCGAATTGCGGATGTTCCGGTGATGCCAATGGGTGTTGCTAAATCCAAACCTCTTTCCGCATTTTCTTATCCAGCCATTTTCTCACTGTGCCCGGGCTTTCGCCCGGACGCAGTCCCTTTCTGGCCATGCCATGCTCCAGACGGTCGAGCCTTTGCCACTGATACATTGTTTTAATGTACAGCTTAGCTGGCTCTTGCGGTTTTTAATAGCTCAACCCCTTGGGCTGTGCTGCTTTCTATGATACTTATGATTTCATTCAATTTAGCCACAACATCCCGGGAGAGTTTTTCGGTCTGTAAAAATAGATTATTTGCCAATTCCGGGTTTTGAGCTTTAACAGCCTCAATTACCTTGCTGCCGTTCGTATGTAATTCGTCATGCACCTGATCGATTGATTCCCACACTTCTTCCAAAATGGTACCGGAAACATCCATGGAATGATAAAAATGACCAAAGGCGCATTTTTTAGAGTTTGTCTGTAAAGGATAGACGGTCATTTCATCTACGATTCGGCTCAAGTTCTTAATCCAGTTTAAATGAGCTTCCTTGGCTTTTGTTATATTCTCCAGCAGTTCCTGGTTGGATATGGCGTTTTTGCCGCCGTTTAAAGAGGTAATCATTTCTCTTACGGCCTCGCTGAGTTCGTCATCGATCCTTGCTATTTGTTTGGCGTTATTTGCGCTCTGGGTGGCGTCATTATGAATCGTCTGCGTCATCACGTTAAGCTTTTCGGCATCTTGCGTTGAGGCCTCCAATGCCTGATTGATCTGATGGGCAGATTCTTTTATATTTTCGAGTGATTCCGTGATCTGCTCGACATCACTGATGGTATGCTTTAGCATGGACACATTTTCAACGATAGTATTTGATATTATATCCAGTTTGGCATGCATCTTATTGGTGGAATTCATAGTGTTTTCCATGCTGGTCTGCCCGTCCACCGCCGCTTGTTTGATATTATTAACAAAGGACCTCATATCGCTCAGGCTGGTTTTGGTGTCGTCTGCCAGCTTTCTGACTTCGTCCGCCACAACCGCAAAACCTTTTCCGGCTTCTCCGGCCCGCGCCGCTTCAATCGCAGCATTTAAAGCCAGGAGGTTGGTCTGATTGGCAATGGATTCAACGCCGTTCACAATCTCATTCACCTTCACCGCCATCTCGACCAAAGCCCTGATTTGTTCACTCATTAAGGCAGCATCCCGGGAAACATCGTTTTTCAACATATCGATTTCATTTATCTGGGTGATGCTTTCGTCATTTTGCAAGACAAGTTCCCGGGAAGATTCCTGAAGATTGTTCATAATATCGGAAGTATTGCTGATAGTGTTATTCACTTCATTCATGCTTGCGCTTATCTCTTCCACAATAGCCAGATTTGATTCACTGATGGAAGACATCTCTCCGGCGAATTCGATCAATTGGTTGGAAGAATGGGTCATCTCTACGTCAAAATTGCTTAAAGCGGAAGTAAGTCCAATCATTTTTTTGGAGCTTCTGGACATGCTTTCTTCGCTCGACAACAGCTTCTCAAAAATTTTCACCAGGTTTTGATGAATTGGATAATCCACTTTGGGAAGATCAACGATTTTCCCATTCAATCTGTCTTCTACATTCTTAATGATACATAAAGCTTCTTTACAGGGCGCATTTTTTAAAAGACTCATTTCAACCTCTCCCCTCATATTCATATGATAATCTCAACATTAAATTTTACTGCATTTTGTGCCCTTATTATTTTATAGTATTTCCCAGAGCATTCGCGCTTTCACGATTATGTCATGGATACATAAGTCCCATTATTTCGCCAGGCGTACTATTTTACGTTCATGTCGTAACTTCTATTTCCTCAGTGTTTTTTTTACCACTAGAATCAACCCACTCTATAATAATTTTAGTTTGATGATTAGGAGTACTAAAATTATAACCTTCAGTTTTGGATACATCTATAATATTTTTGAGCTCCACCTTTTCTTCAAAGGCCATATTGTCAAAAGTAAAATCCTTTTCGTAAATAGTATTTGAATTTAATGTTACCGAGAGATGGCAAACAACCCTTTTGGCAACATCCTTACCTCTATACTGCAGAATATACTCCTGATTAAGATTCCGATTCAAATCAAGAGTCTCATTTCCATGCATTGACCATGTAGGTAAGGTTTCATCAGTGTTGCATCCCGATATTGTTAATATGCATAATAAGAATAAAATAATGACACTGCCTGCAAGTGAGAATTTTTTTATAGACTCACCCCCTAAGTTGCATGTCTCCATTGTAATATATTGTTATAAAAATTGCCCCTGCTAACTTTACGAATTTTAGCAGGGGCCTAGAATAGATCAAAATTAACACGCAACCTTATTGAAAATTGAGATAAAGAAATTGCAGGAAAACCTAAGTTCTATAAACACTATGCAAATATATATTTGTCTGCATCACCAAGCCCACTTTTAATTATCCTTTCGTTTTAACGGATCACCGGAACCCGGTTTTCCGTTAAAGCCGCAGTTTTTGCAAACCCTATTGTTTATTGGCTGCTCAACGCCGCATTCCGGGCAGGGTATCGTTTCTTCCGGGAGCTCTGCTTTGCAGAAAGGACAATTTTTCAAATTTTTTCCCGACATGCGCGGAACCTTCTTGCCACAAGCCGGACACTCTCTCGGTTTTGATAATGAAGGTGGTCTAAAACACACTTTATCAACTCCTCCTTAATTTTATTTAACTCCCCTATATAATTAAACTATTTGAACTTGGACAGGGCTCCTAAACATGCTTTATTAGTTTTACCTGAGCCGGAATAACCTTTATCTCCTGTTTGACCTGGGTACTCATTTCATGCAAATTACCCTGGCAGCAAGGATAAACCTGCTGGTCTTCGGAAAGTCTGTATTCAATAGTTTCAACCGACAGGTTTTTAAGCTTGTCTTCTCTTTGACCAGCCTGTTTTTTCTTGCGTTGATAAGTGATGGTTTCCACGGTTGGTTCTTCAAGCTCAGGGTTAGCAATCTCTTCAACTTCATTAAAGAGATTAATGTGCTCAGGCGTAGTTTTCTCGCTGGAAGCGCCAAACTGTTTTTGGCGGCTCAAGCGAAACTGCTCCTCATACCACTTTACCCGGGCATTAAGTTCAGCATTTTGTTGTTCCAAGTTTAGGATTTTATCGTTAAGTTGTTCAATTATCTCAGCCGAATTTTCTTGCATATTCATAGGTATAATTATACCATAAACTTGGTATTTAGTAACCCTGTAAATGCCGGAATATCCGAACTTAGAAGCCCTTTTCTGTTAGAGAATTGTTCTTTGTTTTACTGCTTTGTGAGCCTGATTTTGTTTTACTGACAAGCCGTCTAAGAGCCAGCGAAATTCACGATAGCTGATGTTTATTACATCAGTCTTGGCAGTTGGCCAGTCAAATTTGCCTCGCTCCAGTCGTCTGTAGTGTAGCCAAAATCCGTTATGATCCCACTGCAGGATTTTGATTTTGTCGCGTTTGCGATTGCAAAATACAAATAAGCACGGACTAAACGGATCCAGAGCAAATGTTTCTTTAACCAGAACTGCCAGTCCGTCAATTGATTTTCTAAGGTCTGTACTACCACAGGCCAGGTAAACCTGCCTGTTTGATATTTCGCTTATCATATCATTTGCAGAATCTGTATGATCTCGCGAAACAGTTGCTGATCAAATCCTTTTTTGATCTTAACCGTTACTTGGCCTATATGAATTGTTATGGAATCCGATGCAAGATCAGCTTGCTTGTTGTTATCTAATTTAAGGGAAAGCCACTTTACAGGTTGTTCTGTTTCCGATTGATCACGGAGTTTCTTGCGCCAGTAATAGAATTGGTTTTCTCTGAGCTCTTGATCCTGGCACCACGCTTTGATGGTTTTTCCGCTATTTTGGTATTCTGCCAGACGCTGCTCCCACAGGCTGCGCAGATCGTTTTTTATCATTCCTGAACATCTCCTTGTTTCTGTGTTCAGGTTATTTTCGCATGTTTTTTATCTACTTGCTATGTGTGAAGTTTTTGACGCTTACCTTTATATGTAGTATTCCTATCAAAGATGTATGCTAAATTAGTTATCCATTTATCTGTTTTATAATCATACTCGAACGGAAACCATTCGTATTGATATGAGTGGGTATTTTCATGAACAGCAGTATCCAAATATGAAAAAATGTCGTTTTGCTGCCATTCTGAAATGAGCTCGGTTACACTCTTCCCTGTTTTTTGAGATACGCTGTTTAATATATACATCGAGTCTTTACTATATGTGTTCAAGGCATACTGGATTTTTCCCTCTGCAGTGGCAGGTATCGGTTCGGCAGCTGCGTTAAATGCCACTGCTGTATTTTGGACCCGCTCCACCCGAGCCGTGTAAATCTGCTGCATAAGCTAACCCGGGATTGCATAGTGAAACAAATAAGAATGCAACCAATAGCAAAAAAACAACTCTTCTTCTCATGCTACTACCCCTCTTTACAATTTTTACTTATTAACCCCCATGGCCGCAGGCCACAACCAACAATGAAAATAGAGTATATCTCATAATCCATAGCCTGCCTACGGCCCCGACGTTAGGAACAGGCCTCAGGGCTGGGTATTTACGTGTGCTGAGAGTCCTTTTATCAAAGGATCTAACGGCTTAATTGATGCCTAGCTGGAAAAACCTAAAGACCTTTTGCGAAAGAAATGGTTGGGAAATACATCAACAAGTATTTCAACGATCTGGTCAATATGTGACGTCTGATTTTCTTTAAAACGGCTGAATGGGATGCGAGCCCTCCCCCCTTGAAAAGCCCTCCATGGTGGAGATAAGATCAAGCGCATTGAAGCCCAATAAAAAGACGGTAGGGCCAAAACGCAATAGACTAATTCATTCGATTTTTCCGAGGGTACTAAAAATAGGATATTTTAACGTTCATAAATATTGTCTTCCGTAATTTCGTCGGAACAACAAATATTCAACTATAGCACCAACTACGAAATTTGAAAGCATAAATGGAAATAACAACAACTGAGCACCTAATGTAATTGCTTGGCTAATTCCCAATCCGTGAGATTGAAATAATATTATACTTTCCTGATCGAAAAAAGCTGATATATTTTGAGCAGAGTATGCCCAAATTAAAAATCCAGTTACAATAATAAAATATAAAGTACTGTTTATCCTAAGTGATACCTTCATTCTTTCGAGAAATAGCGGTTTATGCCTTAATACAAAAGTCATAAAAACAGAGACAAGAACAATACTAATAAAAGCGATCGGCAACTGAAAATTTACAATGAACGGACAAAATTCCATCGCTGCTAAATCTAATATAAACCATACTATAAACGGTAAAGAAACATATCGAATACTTATTCGCCAGATATTTTCTGACGCTCTTACCCAATCTTGATATATGTACCAAATCGTGAGAACAGCAAAAAGTATAATAGTATATTTACCAATATATTTCTGAAATCCAAATAAAACCAAAAGCGAAATAAAGAATATCATTTCATCACGTATATCAATAAATTTCAAAAAACTACTCCTTTTTCTTTAACATGTTTATGGCATATCTATCTAATTGCATAGGTTATTGCACTTCGATTTGTTCATTAAAGCAATCTTTCTGTTAAAGTAATTACGTTAAAGGAGACAACCCTTCGTCCCATTGATATGCTTCATTCAACAAAATATTATTTGCCTTCCCAATTCTAATGCCCATTTTCTTGATATCTACTTTACTATTCCGCTCCAAGCGCCTTAAACACAGCGTCTTCCGCACTCTGGTAGAAGATAATATTAAAACAACCAATCAGTTCCGAAGGTACAGTTCCCAGATCAACTGCTGATGTAATGGGGAGCAGGACTTTTTTCGCACCACTGTCCAAACAAACCTGCAACGTATTAGCAAGTTCCTCAACCTTTATAATCGTGCCGCCAATACTTAAATCACCCAGCACAACAACGCTACTTAAAGTGGGTTTATTCAGAGCCACAGAGCAGATTGCTACAATAGCAGGTAAAGTTAATCGCTTAGTCATTCCTATACCGTTCAAATCCTGAACATGCATCAGATAATCCTTGGTGGTTGTACTGATGGATGCACTAATATTTCTCCCGTTGGCTTTCAAATAGCGATATGCCGTATCGACGGCTTCCTTTGCTTCACGATCGGAGCCTATCCCGGTTCTTTCGAATTTACCGCTGCCGGCAGTCATCTGCATTTCCAGCTTGTATACCCCAATCATTCCGGATTTACCATGAGAAACAGTATACACATGACCCGGCTTGCCTATACCTTCCGGAATTAGCTTACCACCACTCTGTTCAGGCACGGATATGTATTCTTCATTGAAGGTCTCATTGTCTATGTAAGAAAAGTTCACGTCATAGAACTCCATACCTCCGATCTTTTTTAACTGTTCTTTTACTCTCCGGCGCATCTCCAGCGCAAACCGCAGAATTTCTTCTATATTTTCCTTCGTGAACTGCCCATCTGGATAGATCAGCTTTATCAGACCGGATACCGTCTTCTTAACTGCAATAACATCACGCTGATTCAGGTTGTTACCCAGCTTGAAATAGTGGTCAAAGGCATCTGCATAGGAAATCTTCCGCAGCTCCCGCATGATTTCAGAAAAATAGTCCGTAATGAAGCCATAGTCATTTGTGAAATATTCTGGCCGGTATTTTGGAATTTCCCAGCCGGGGATATAGCAGTGCATACGATCCAGAAAAGCTGTATCATTTGCCATTGCTTCCGGGAACGGTTCAAATAAATGAGAAGTCTTCAAGATTACATCTACACTTTGATTGATATTACCGACAAATACCATTGAAGCGTAGGCGTTCTTTTCTTCCTTACCCCTTGTGAAAGAACCGGAAGCCATGTAATCCTTCATGATCTGAACGCCGTCTTGATCCTTGAATTTGATACCAGCAACTTCATCGAATGCCACACAATCCCATAATCCAACCAACCCTACAGTTTTGTTGCTCATGTTGTAAAACAGGTTGGCAACCGTAGTCTGCCCGCCGGAAACCAGGATGCTGTTTGGGCTAATCTCCTTGTAGATATGAGATTTACCCGTACCTCTGGGTCCAAGTTCGCAAAGATTATAGTTATTCTCAACCAGTGGAATTAATCTGGCTAAGTGCAGCCATTTTACCCGCTTATCAAACTGAGTAGGTTCCATCCCGGTGCTTCTAAGTACGAGATCAATCCATTCCTCATTGGAAAAATTTGCTCTCGCAGCCTTGACCTCATCTAAATCAAGACTGGGCATCTGGATCGGTGTAAGCTTGCGGATAATGAACGGAGAGCGGTTTTTATCTGCCTCATCATAGAAATATTCCATCTGGACAATGCACCAGATACCGCCACATAGAAGCCGTTCAAAGTCAGAGACGTACTTTTCTGCAATAGGAACACCTTTAATCCCCAGGTTGGAAAACTCGGATTCATAGATATCACTTTTATAATTTAACTTTACTGACACTTTATCTATTACAGTGTAACTGCCTCTCTCACGAAGCTTGGAGATAATTTTCTGGGCCTCATCGGAGCGAACATAATTCTCAGCCAAAATCTGCTTAACATTCTGGACACCAGCTTCGATTTCTTCTTCATCCATTGAGGAGCAGTACATTCCCAAGAGATATTCCAGAACATAAACCGGTACGTTTGCACCTTCCTTTATTTTCTTGGTCAGATCCTTACGGACAATCTTTCCGAAAAAATAAGTTCTCAGCTTTTCCATCAACTCATTTCCCTGCTGATAATCGTTCATGTAATCACCGCCTATACATTGAATCCAAAGTCATTGGCAAAAGCAATATCCACAACCACTGCATGACGTAAGATTTCCAAATCATTCTTTTCATCATAAGCCACCAGATAATAGTTTTTTGATTTATTATATTTCTTGTTTTTAAAATTGAACCGCAGACGGAACATCCTTTTTTGCGGCTCAGTATCTTTCCGGTCCGCCACATAAATGCTTTCATTGGAGATTTTCTCATTGTCCTCGGAAATAAAGAAAATCTTATAACTGGTTCCCTTGACCACATCGCTTACCGGTTCGGTCTGGATGAAGTCCATCGTAGTAATGAGGTTAGTAATCTTTTGCACCATGCTGACCAGCGTGATTTGAACCGTACGAGTATCCTTATGGCCTTTTTCGGTTTTAATATCTACTACCGGCACAATCATTTCCTGTGGTGAGGAACCTCCATGTACATAGTTCTGTCCACCACCAGCCACTTTGAAGACATTGGAAGTGATGGGAAACGAAATTACCTTATTATCATCATTACCCAGGATCTTGCCCAGCGGCAATGAACAGATGCCGTCTTCCTGGACAGCTTTGTCCGATATAATAAAACGGCGATTAACAAAAGCACCTTTATCAGCAACATTGGCAATCTTATCGCTCTCTTGTAGTTTGTCCCGCTTATAGATAAACCCATGATCAGCGGTCACAATATAATGGGTAGTACTAACATCTTCGGTCAGTTTTTTAATAAGCTTATATATTTCATTGATTGCTTCCTCACAGGCAGTAAATACCTCATTCTCTGTATTGGGCTTATCGCCACGGGTATCTATCTGATTATGGTATATGTAAATAACATCCATACTAGCAAACACCTGCCGGATCGCATCCCGCTTCATAGCCTTGATATCGTCAAACTGCATACAGCGGCTGTTGGGGTTATAACTTTGCATAATTGCTCCCCGCTGTTTCAGATCATCGCATGCCAAGCTATCCGCCAGCACATGGAAATCATCGGTCATCTCTAAAGACTTATGCGGCAATAATGCAGCCATACCAAGGCTTGTATAGGACGGCAGGACACTGAGCATAGCTTCCAGCTTGGCGGAACATTTAACATCATCCTGTAATTTTGCCCATAAAGAACGACCGGTTTCATAACGCATGGCATCTGAAATAATGACAACTACTCGCTCCTTGCAATTGCGAATATATCGGGAATAAAAATTCCGCTGTAAAGGCAATACGGTCATTGCTTCTTCGTTGATAAGACCGGCGTTCCATTTTGGAATAACTTCGGATAGGTATTCACTGGTATAAATGTTCTCCACCAGATCACGTAAATGCTCAAAGGCAACATTGTCAGTGAGTTGGTCAAACCAGTAATAGAAGATTCGATAAGCGGTATCAATAAGACAATCGGAGGAACGGTACTGATCTATAATTTCCTTAAAATCATCCGGGCATTTGTAGTTGGCAGCTTGAATAAGAAAAAAAGCTCTTTCCAGCAACTGATACTGCTCCCGATAATCTTGGCCAAAGTGCATTTTACTTCGCTTCTGACATACTTCCGGGATGGTCATACCTTCCAGCTTTGCTCCAGTATCCTCAGCCAGCAGGCGTTCCCTAATCCAGCCTACAATAAAGCTGTCTATCACTGCAAAAGTATCACAATTCAACAAAGCTTCCGGCACATAGGATTTAAATACAGCAGAAACATTCAGTACTCTCGCAATATAATCAGAAAGCTCATTATAACGGTCTCTATAAAGTAGGTTATTCATCAGGTTATCTAAGAAGGCAATGATATTACCGGACTTATAAGACACAAAGCTTTTCCATGCGTCCGGTACTTCCTCGTGGATTGACCGCTCTGTATAGGTTATAAACAGAACAACCACCAATTTTTCCAGGGTAGGCTTCATATCGTTATAACCGAATTGTTGCTCACAAAGCCGCCAAAAAGCAGGGATCAGATCGTATTTATCAAACTCCGCCAAGAATTTGTTATCTTCCAACTCGCCATCGGTTAGGATGACACAAACAACTTCCTCAAAGGAAGCTGTCCTCGTTTTACACAGTGCACTCATCAAAGCAATTTCAATGGTATCTCTGGTGAAGTTTTCAATCTCCAGATTATAGAACCGTTGGGTCCTGTCTTTGGCGCGGAAGAACTTGATATATTTTTGAATGATGGGTTTATACTGCGCATCAATTCCCAGGTCCACCGTGAGCAGGGATGCACGATCCGCAAAAAACCGTTTAGAATAAAGCAGCGTATCCTCCAGATGATTATCCCGTATCGGAGGCTTCGAAAAAGGGGCATAAATCAGGTAATTGGTCGTCCGATCCTGCCGCTCCAAAAAATACTTTGTATATAACTGATTATCCGGCTTCAAATGATATACTTTGGCATTGGTCAGCTCCAGCAAATCAATATCCTCGGCAAACTCTGATTTATCATCGTACCAGAAGACCAGCTTACGGGTGTCACCTACGAACTCGGCATTGAGCTTATCTGTTATTTGTTTTAGGTTAAGTTCAGCCACTGCGCCCCCCTCCGTTCCATACTAGATTTTTGCCAAAACTTGAAATTTCTTGCCGTCGGTGCCGGTCTGGACTTTTTCGTAATTGACCTTCACCCCATCGTCCAGGTCAATAGCAATACGGGCAAGGGCAAGGTGAGCGATTTTTTCATCATATTCCTTGGTTTCTTTCAGCTGCTTGGTTAGCTTTTCTTTACGCTTTTGGGCGGCAGTCACCTCACGAGCATTGGTGCTGTTCTCAATGGTCTCCTGCATCCTCGAAATCTCACTTTCATAAACACGCTGCATCCGGTGGAGATAGTCGATACGTAAGTTGCCGATGGTATCTTCATTATACCGGTGCATATATATCAGAACTTTAAACCCATTTGCTTTACCACTGTCAAACAACCAGTATATTGGTCTCTTCTGATATATCTTGCAGTGATCTTTGAAAAAGTCTTTCAGCAAGTAATTGCGGATAATTTCGCGCGAGCTATTACCTTTATTGCCCAGAGCCTTTGCAATAAAATCGAGGTTTTCTTCCAAGGTTTCTTTACTAAAGGTCTTTTGTAAGAAAGCACAGAACAAACCTACAACATCATTCTCAAAATACTCTTCATCGGTAATAGGAAGTATGTCATCTTTGTCTGGAATAAATGTGCTGTATTTGCTATCATCCCATTCTCCACCGGCATAAGCTAATCCATCCACATCAAGGCTATACCGACCAAACATACATCCTACTGCATAGGAGATAAGGGACTTAATTACATCACTTTTGGTAAGTACATAATTATTCCCCTTCATGCTTTCTGGAATATCTTCTTTGAAATCATAGATTCGAGCAACTGTAACATCTTTATTATCAATCTCAGGAGTTAATTCGTCCTGTAAACCATAGATTTCGATGAAGATGCGGTTAAGTTCTTCTTCGTTTTTCATTAGTGTTAAAAATCTCGCTTCTGCATTACCCTTCCATAATTTATAACTTGCTGCAATAGATCCGTTTGCTTGTATATTTTCTGACGTAACATTTCCCCATATAGCATGTGGCATCTTATATTGAATCAGGGGATGCTTTTTAAAATCCCACGAGATTTCAAAAGAATCCCAATCTTGTTTTGATAAGTCAATACAAGAAGCGACGTTCTGAATAATCAACTCGCTCTTAAGTGGATCAAATATTGTAGGGAATCTCGCCACTTGACCAACTTCAAATTTTAACGCTGGGGCCAAAACCTCTAGAAATGCCCTCGAAACTTTTGAATTTAGCATACCCATCCAATAACGAATATCAATGTCATCACTATATACACACGGCCCAGAGGCGTTTGGTATATAATTGTTCGTCTGATATCGAAATGCAATATCACCGGAGGCAGTATCATTCCAAGATATGCCCTCGCGAAAATAATATTGAATATTCTGGGGTCTCGAACGCAATTTCCTTTTTTCATCTTTGAAATTACGTATTTCTCTTCCGTCATTCTCCCAGTTTACTACGTAATCGTTATTTCCGTACCATTTGCGGAACAATCCTCCCTTAGTCATAGGAAACCATTTTTGATATGCGTTGAAGATAGAAAAACTGCTGATGCTGATTTCGTGCCAGAGCCGAACAAACCGATCGTTATCACCTGTAGTTAAGCCCTTTCGTGGTGCAGCCAGCGCCGCAAGCGTTGGAGCATTGATAAGAATATCAAATATATTATCATTTATCCAATATGCAAAGATATACTCAGCCACAATAGAAAAACGGTCCTGCTTTATTAAATACCTTTGTTCCGTTGTATAAAAAGCACTTCGTTTTATTTCTTCATTTGGATAGTCAATCAAACGCATGAAAGAACTTATATAATTAGCAATAACAATTTTTGTTAAAACAAATGTTGTAGTTTGAACAACCTCACCATTGATTTCATCAAAGGCATTTGCTCCCAAGTGAACCATATTAACAAGTTGATGCTCAAGCATCTTTTTCCTAAAGTCGGCATATACAGTTTTATACATCCATACATACTGAGTGATCATCGCCTGATAACCATTATTCTTTGTCATTTCATTACAGCGTTCGATAAATACGGCAAACAAGTCCGATTTACTGTCTGGATAGTACTCTTTCACAAAATCCGCTAATTTGCCACTCATGCCGCTGCTGCCCATATAAGGCGGATTAGTTACAACTACATCATATTGCTGCAACATGACATATGCCTGTTTTATTAAAGGTAGCATCTTTTCCACAGTAATATATTGAAGTTGCTGCTCAAACATATCATCATAGAATATACTCCAAATCTCAACAATCCGTTTAATTAATGATGCAAAATCTACGGGGGTAATTCTCAAAATACTTCCATATTCTTTGGCATCATGTAAATCGTTTCGGATGCTTTGCAGATCGGCTCTAATTTTTGCATCGGAATTAGCAATAAAGTCAATTAAGTCATCATCTATAAAATTGCTCTCCTGAATAGCATATAAATTACACTTCGTTTTACCGTTTAAAATCCGACGGCTATACTGTCTGGCCTTCATCATCACAGCAAAATAAGCAAGCTGATATGCGCGGTTATCAATATCAAGCCCATAAAGGTTATTTTCTAGAATGTTCTTAGCAGCGTCACGCTGGCTGTAACCGTAGCTTTCGTAAATCTGCATCAGTACATCAAAAGCATATACCAAAATATGACCACTTCCCATGCACGGGTCAATGATCTTGATATCTTCCGGCTTAATAGCCTTATATCCTTCTCTAATTTTGTCCAGTTGAGCCTGAACCTCCAGTTCCTGTTCCGCTTCATCCAAATAATACTTCCACTCTGATTTTAGGACACCATTTGGATGACCTTCCAGCCATAGACGGCCCAAACTGTTTTCTACCATATAACGCACGATCCAGTCAGGAGTAAACAACTGAGTAGCAGCCGGAATACGCTCCTTAGTAATCTTCACATTCTTTTTAAGGAGGGCAAAAGTCTCATCCTTCAGTTCAGTGTTGTAATACTGATATAGCCAACCAATAATTTCGACCTGCCCTTCTTTTTCCACATTAAAGTCATCCTCTGGAATATCATGCACCAGATGATAAACTACGCCGTCCTTGTCGGTGAAAGATACGTTCATTAATAACTCAGTATAGTCGTGAGTTTTCTCAAACAATTCCGGGAGAATCGCATTCAACAAATTGCACTGTTTGATAAAGAGCATACAGAATAGCTTGTCCAACTGATTATCATTTTTCAGCTGCATGATGCGGTCTTCTTCATAGGGAGAATAGTCCAAATCAGCATCAAAAGGTGAAGTTACCAGATCCGGTTCAATTTTTGCGCCGTTCTCGGAAGAAAGAACCCGCACCCGCGGTGGAAGGTAGTCGTTAACTTCCATGAAGCGCACGGCAATCAGACGGTTGAACCATGTATAGGCAACCTCTTCAATAACGCCTTTATAGGCAGTCTTATAATCTGACTGCTTTTCCTTTTGTTGAATAATCTCAACCAGTTTGCTGCGCTGCTTGATCTCCACCCCGGTGATCGAGTAAGGTTCTCTGGTACCAAAATCAAAAAACTGAACATCTCTGGTGGATTGAGAAAGCGGGCTTTTTATCTCTTTTTCCGTAATACCCAACAGCCCTGCTTTATATGTAATATCTGCAATAAGTTTATTTCTTGCCCATATCGCAAAGTTCTTAATCACCTTTTTATTCAATTTCCATAAATCCTCCATTTATCCTAATGTAGAAATAAATGCTTCCGCTTTAATGATTAATGCATTCCAATCAATACTTAGGGCTTGAGAAATAGCATATTTCATTGAAAACTCAGAAATAAATTTTTTTATGCCATTAATAGCTTTTTGAAGTCTGATCTTTTTGGGCGTGGCGGATTGTACTTGTTCGAAAATAATTTCTAAATCATCTTTGACATTCTCCTTTTCTTCATAGGGAAGATTAAATCTATCAACTTCGTCAAATAGTCTATTGATCAGATTTACTATTGCATTTAAATCATTAACTATTGTTGTATTAACCGAGGACATAGTTCCTGACCCCTGCATAACTGTCCCATTTACAGTTCCAATATTTTGCACCATTGAGGGCTTTTGTGTTTGCTCTTCTTCAATCAACATCATTTCTTTTGATATAGAATCATTGATATAATCAATCAAAGACTTAAATGCATTATTCAAGAACTCCTGGATAATATCTATTATTTTATTAGATGAATGAAAATAGCCAAAAGCTTCGCCTTCAACAGAACAATTACTTTCACATATATAAGACATGTAATCATACTGTGCTTTTATATGATATTCTTCATTAACAGGAGGTGATATTGTATGCCAGTCTGATGTCTCAATTTGGAAACAATCTTTGAAGTTATATTCAATTCCTTTCATTTTCTTTTCCAACAAAGCTGAAATAAACTCATCTTGGTCAATAAAATTTTTAAATCTAGCTAATAATATGTCTGCATTAGCAGAATCTGCACTCAGCAGGTTGCTTGATAACCGTCTAAAATCAAGACTTAACAACCTTAAATTCTGATATGTAATCATATGTCCACTCCGCAATACGAACAAAATATTTTGGACACTCCGGCATAATACAGAACTTTAAAATGCCGTTGACAACAATCACACTCAAAGATACATTCAGATGTATCTTTATCTTTAAGTTCCTTGACATTAATTTTTTTCAGTGGCTTATATCTCATCTTTATAACGCTATTATTCTGATTAATAGAACGTTGCATTTTCCCAAAAGCTTTATTTAATTTTTCAATTATGTAATTCTGGGCAAGAGCTTGTGCTTTTTCAATAATATCAGATGAAAGAAAAGAGTTTTTGTTTTTTGTTAATCCACAATAAGGACAAAACAAATCATCAAAAGGCCGTTCACTGTCTTGATATTCTCCAGCTTGAAGTTTAAACTCAGATCCGCAAAAAGGACACTCAAAGGTAACATAGCCTTCATTATCGCCTTGTATGGTAAACCTAAATATTTCGTCCATATTCAGAACCCCTTTCCATCTGAGGTTTCCCCCCTAAAACTCAATATTCACGATGGTATCCTCATCCAGCTGTTTTAGAATCCGTTCCCTTAGAACAGCTATATACTTATCAACATCCTGTACCGTTTCAATCTGCCACGAGGCAGAGAGATTAATGGTCTTGATACTGATATTCTTTCTTTTCTTTATCTTAGGTTGAATTTTTTGCTCCGATTTTTTACCATCACCATAATGTGATTTTTCTTCGGCAATCTTATCCTTGGCAATCTGCTCATCCCTATTGGACAATTCATTTAGCAGACGTACTTTCAGGGCATCAGCCTCAGCTTTGATGTTCTGCAGAGTCGCTACATTATTGCAATTGGTAGCCTTATCATGAATTTCATTAAACAGCTTGATATATCGGTCACTGAGATCTGCTTTATAGGACTTGGTTCCAAGAACCTCAAACACTCTGATTCGGGCATCGTCAATAGCCGCAATAACCGGCGCTTCCATATCCCCCAGAACCTTTTTATAATCTTCGGTGAAACGTTCTAACAGTTCAGGCAGTTTCGGAATATCTTTGTATGGAGCATCCTTTTTCAATATTTCCTTAATTTCGGCGGCAACACTTTCAACCTTTTCATCGGCGATAAAGGTCTTGCTATCGTCATAAATGCCTGTAAGATCCAGGGCCTTCTCAAAAATGTTCTTTTGCTCACCGTCAAAGAAAGCCTTTACCGGCTCATAATCCTCAGCAAAATCGAGGTAATCATCCCGATTCGAAGAAAGCTTTTTGAAGAGCTCCATCGGAGATTGAATCCGAATCACATTACGTAGCAAATTCTTGCCGGAAGCTACAACCTGTTTACCAGGAAGCAGTTTGCTCTGGTACATGATTTCATACTTCTCAAGATCATTTAAAATGTTTTGGCTGTAGGTGTGAAAGCTGTGCATCATGGAATCATCATCGTCATTGACGCTGGAAACGCCAAATAGTTCTTTCATAACCTCACGAGCAGCCTTTTTCTGGTTTTCATTTGCCTTTTCACGTTTTTCGGTCAACAGTTTCTCGACAAATTCTCTTTTGGTAATATAACGAATAATCTCATCCTCAGATTTATTAAGCAGGGTAATACTGCTTCCATTGACAATGAAGGAAATATCTCCGTTCTTAAACAATTTGGCAACCAACCATTCCACATCGTCTTCCACAAAGCCATAGGGGGACTTCATAAACCGATCCATCAGGCTCTTCATGGAAGTTTTCATGTGCATGGCAGAATTAGCTGCAATGTAACTTAATATGTCATTTAATGCATGGATATTGGACTCTGAACCTCCTTCCAGCGTAAGGGTCTGCTGATTGGAGGTTTTAAAGAGTGCTCGGATATTGGCTTCGCTCATCGCTGTATCAATATAAGGCAGCTTATGGTATACAGTAGAAACCAACCGGCCCAGGGCATCATTTATTCTGGCTGCCACATCCTTGGTGCTGATCGGAGCTTTATCACCATTTACATAGATATCCGCATTTTTCATGGATTCAATGAGGAAAAGCCTGGCATTTCCGCTTCGTTCTCGCATTTCCACACGCTTGGCTTCTTTAATCTGCTCAAATTTCGCTAGCCTGCCGGAAGTATTGAGACGCAAGTATTTCTCGATTTTTAATACGCTCCTGATTTCATCCAAAAAGGCAGAATCATCAGGCAGCACTACCAGTACTTCCTTACTTTGACCTGATACCATTCGCAAGGTGGTATCTTCATAACCATAGTCAGAGTTTGGGGTAAGTACTTTTACCCCAATATCGTGGCTTTGATTTGCCTTATACGGACGGTCATCCACGAATTGATTGAAAGCAAAGCTATACCTTCCGTTAAACAACGGATACCGGTATTTTTTATCACGGAAGATATCTTCAAAAATAAGTTCGGAAACTTTATTGATAATTTCGGACATTTCGACATTCTGGCTCTCGATTTCCCGGTTGATTTCCTGTTCTTCATCGGTCAGGAACACATATACATCGCCATTTTTCTGAACCAGCATCTGACGAACCAGAATTTTCAGCGCTTCTTTAACCTGCTGTTTCAGCTCTATTCTGTCGGTATCAATATTGGAAATCATCAGGCTGGTAATGTTTTCGATGTTGGAAGTTATTTCTTTAACGTATTTAATCATGAACAATGTTTTTAAGACGTTGACTGCAAAACAATCCTCCATTTTGTCTGGATTAACATAGCTGTTCTCCATCGCCCGGCTTATAACACCTTTATGGCTATGATCCAGGAACTGGTGCAGAGCATCATAGAAGACATTAAATGGGATTAGCGTACCAACAGACTGAGTCATCAGCTTTACTGCTGATTCCTTGAACAAGGCAATCATGGAACGTTCGCCTTCAGACAGGTGCTTGCCTGATGCTCCATGAGTTCTGATGGAAGTCAGGACGCTGCCCAGCAGGTTAAATTGATAAGGTACAAAAGGATAAACGGCAGCAAAGTCGCTGTCATCGGCATACAGTTTTTTCTCTACACCATCATTAAATACAATCAGATTTTTAATAATAGTAGACTTCTGCTCATAGAGCAGTCTAAGGGTTTGCTCAGCAGTAGTGTTTTTGTCCAGAATTCTCTTTTTGATAACCTCATCCACGTTGGCGGAAGAAAGAGATAGGCGGGTATCAAAACGCCCCTGAATCTTCGAGAAATCATTGCCTTTAATTTTTGTAACAGAATCAATATCCTGCTGGCTGGTCACAACGATCCAGACCTTGCCATGACAGGCCGTACCAAGGTCCTCGGTTACGGTTTGCAGGTCAAGCATTAATTTGGAATTATCACCTATGTATTGACCAATCTCGTCTACCAGAAAAACAATATGGTAATTGTCACCTTTACGGTCAAGGTATTCTTTCACCAGCCGGGCAAAGTCTTCAATGCTGATATTATAGGGTTCCGTGGCTTTTTCGCACCAGTTACGGGCAGCTGCCTCACTCATAAATCCCATTTCATTAAGAACAGCAACAATGCTGTCCTGAATGAAATAAAATTTGTGCCGGGCTTCTTCCCACGGACTTCCATATTCTTTTGCAAATAATCCCCTGAACTCTGCATAACGGCCTTTTCCAACCAGCTGTCGTTCCAGATCGGCAAGGGAGGGAACGGAACCACAAAATCCCTGCATTTCATTGAATACTTTTAAAAAAACAGAGACGATGGCATCCTTGGATTGTTTACCGGTCATCTCGCTTTTGGAGTCAATATTAAATAGGATAACATCGGCAGGTACACTGCCAGCCAGCTTCATGTCAGCCATTACCATAGGATCAATGATTTTCTGATCCTTAACAAAATAATCAATTGCTTTCTTTCCATCCACTTCAACATTACCAAGCAGGTAGGATAGAATTTTCAGAAAGTGAGATTTACCACTGCCAAAGAAACCAGATATCCAAACGCCCATTTTATCGGTATTACCAATGGTTCCTTTCTTGTAGCTCCCAAAAAAATCTGCAAAATGCTTTTGCAGCTCTCTTGTGACAACATATTCTTCAAGCTCCTGCCGGATATTGGTTTCATCGTCCTGACCGACTTTAATAACGCCTTTAATATCCCGATCAATCGGCTTTGCAAACATTTCCTTGATGATCATTGCCCACACTCCTTAATCAACGAGCCGGAATGCTCTGTAATAGTTGTCGTCTTTAATTTTGGAAAAAAGGGTCAGTTCCTGCCCGTCATATTTCCCCGGGTAGAACATCACAACCGGCACGCGGTCAATCACTTGATGCAGGTTGTTTAATACCTTGTGTGACCGCAGCAATGGGTAGCACTTTCCGATACCGGTCAGGAATATTACCGCCTCCTCCGGTGTATGCTCCTGAATATACTGCACAATCATGCCAGCATCATTGTCTATCTGCAAAAGGTTTGCGACTGCTTTTACGATGTAATCCATTCCTTTTTTCGTTTCGAATTGGAAGCACTGCTCTATAAATCCTTCCTGCTCCAGCATATCGATCACTATATCGTAAAGATCAAATACTACTAGTTCAAAACCATCGGCAGACCTGACATTTTTGGCTTTCATATACTCGATTCGTTCTCTGACAATTAATTCTTGCTCCGCCGGATAATCGAAGACATAATAGCCAACTTCATTTCCGAGGCCCTTATTTTGGCGAAAGCCAGGCATTTTTATCATACGTTCTGCTTTGTCTAATCTCTCTTCCAAACTAGGTATTTATCTCACCCCCCTAAGAGCACAAATCACCCAATCCATGCCATTGCTTCTAAGGCATTCTTCCAATGATTTGTCTAGAATAGGTCTTAAAATCTTCCTGTTTCCAGAAGAACGATCTATCAGACCAGCTTCCATAAGTATTGTCTTATAACAAGTGCCTAACCGCTTAAGCGTATAATCTTTCCACTTTGTAACCTTTTCGCTTTGTAATTGCTTGTCCTTGAAGAAAATTCGGATATCACTGTCTGTCAATTCATTATTGCCAATAATCAGTTTTTCTCTATAAACCTCATAAACAAAATCAAAGAATAGAATATCTGTCTGCATTATTGCTATTAATGCAATAATTTTTTGCGTGGACAGATCGCTATTCTCGAACAGTTTATAAAACGATGAATCCAAACCTTTTACACGGTTGGATACTGTATTGAAAATTTGAATTGCCCTTACCTGTGTAGGAGCGGAGAAGATATTTACCTCCAAATTTAACGTCTTAATTTCCGTCAGAGTTTTTCCACTATTCAGTAACCCGATTACCTTGCGAAACTCGCAGAACCAGAAAGATAGCTTAACCATTCCCGCACTGTATTCTTTTCTTTCCATATCTATTTCCCCTGATGCTTTAAATAATGTTTTAAGGTGTTGGGCCTAATTGCCGTCATTGTTCATAAATTCAGTCTTAATGGGATTTGCACCTAACAGATATATTTATCTGTTTCAGCAGATTATTTGATTAACGCTAAATTTCATAGTCATAAGTGTATATGCTACATTTTACCACTTTGTTGGGAAACAAATCATAAAATGCATATGAAATTGCTAATTTTGTCTATTTGTAAATGGTTTCAGTATTATTTTGTAACTTTTTAGCAAACCCGAGATTGATTACCTTACCAGCAATAAAAAAAATCCCCTCCTAACAAATAGGAGGGGATAATAACAGCCTCATATCGGACTCATATCGGAACTATCCAAACTTTTGGATATTAATATTAATAACCCTGAAAACAAGGGGTTCTTTTACTTCTTGTCTGACAAAAAAGTCACGGGTAATTCAGAGGTACCATAAATAGTGTCTCTGAATAAAAGTACTACTTCTTGGTAGATGCTAAACTCGAAATTTATTAAATTGTACCTTATTTATATCGCTATGGAATTAATTAACTGGTCCCTTTTTAATGAAAGCAAATAATCAATTCCCTCCTGAAAGGCCATGATCTTATAAGCATTTTGCTCCAATATTTTTATTATTGCATCATAATATTCACTTTCTTTCATTTCTTTGTCGTAAATAAAAATGGTTTTATATTTTCCCTTTATTTCCGCTGCATTATAAGCCCACATCTTGGCAGAACTAATTAAATAGGAGAGATTCTTCCCTTCAAAAGTAAATAACTTAACGGCATATTCGCCAATAATATAATCATATTGAATGTTCTCGTTAAAACCACCCTTAATTCTTTTCCTAGAATAAGGTATATCAGAGGATTTTAATAATTTATTTATATATTGACGTTCCTGATTTTTATTTAATCTTTCAACTTTTTCATAATCAAATTTCAAATACATTTTTTGGGTATTATCAATAAAATTCTCAATATGATCTATTTGGACAGTCTGGATACTTGAAAATTTGTATTCATTTACATAAAATTTGATGAACCCTTCAAAATCAAAATCTGACTGACAACTAAATAAGTGGTCTTCCACTTCATCAGCAATTCCTTTTAGATAGTCTTTCATAAAATCTATATCAAGTTCATCATCGAAAGCTTTCGCTCTATCCCATTTTGTGATGGAATGAAAAATAGCCTGATTATTATCCGGAACATAAAATAATATTCCAATATTAATGTTTTCATTGGTTATAAAAGACGGATAATAACTTAAGACAGAGAAGCATACCGTTGACATTTCATTCACCTCCCGATAATTAACTTGCACATGTCTTCCATATGATTCAATCTATAAATCAAGTACTCCTTGAGCGCTAGAGCGTCCTCATCCGGAATATGCCATTGTTCAGGTAATTCATTTATGAACATCTCCAAGTCTGTATAATTAAGCTTATTTTTATACTCATCTGCCAAGCGCAACAAAATAGCTGGGTCTTTGTTTAAGTATTCCCAAAAATAGTTATATATTTTCTCGTTCGATTTAATTATATCGAGGTCGTTGAAATCATCAGAGTCCATTCCCCTCTGCAAACAGTTTTTGTCCCAGATAGATTGATTTTTAAAAACATGGGTATGGTCAATTGCATAAAGCTTTGGGTTTTTCACTGACGTTACTAATAAGTTGCCCCTATTTCTATCTTTATTATAAATGAGGTGGTCAAACAAAATTATCTTATAAAAATCAGCTTTGTTAGTAATTCTAGGGATTATTCCCCGGTTAATGATAGTTACCTTATCGATTCGTTTTGAAAAATAACAATACCCATAGTTTTCCGCTGAATAGACCGGGGGTTCACAAAGACATTCTGTCCTTTCACTTATAAGTGCAATCCCGGCTTTGGGTATTGGTATATCCAATTTTGTACATAGTCTATAACATATATATTCATTAACAAGTACCAGGTTCCCTTGAATATTATTAAATGGTTTAACAATAACGCGGTCCCCCGAATCTAAACAAGCATCTAACGGCTCCGTAACCCCATTTCCGATTTTTCCATAGACTTTATCAACATGAAAGCATTCCAAGTAAATCACCACTTCGAATTCTACTTTAGTTGTACATTCTATTCTTTAATAATAACATGTCGTGGAAAATATTGGAGAGATAAAATAAACAAGCAAAGTCAAAATAGCCCACCGATGAATCGGCAGGCTATTTTTTGCACAGACTTTATCTTAAAGACATACTATGTTTTTGCTACTCAGAATTAATTTTGGAAGTGTCATGGAATAGTAATGTTTCGGACTGGCTAAAACATAAAAGGTGAGTCTACCGGGCATTTATAGCAATGCCTCCTACCCATCTCTCATTTAAAGATGCGTACTTGATGGGGTTGTCTGCATCACCAAGCCCATTTTTAATTATCCTTTCGTTTTAACGGATCACCGGATCCCGGTTTTCCGTTAAAGCCGCAGTTTTTGCAAACCCTATTGTTTATTGGCTGCTCAACGCCGCATTCCGGGCAGGGTATCGTTTCTTCCGGGAGCTCTGCTTTGCAGAAAGGACAATTTTTCAAATTTTTTCCCGACATGCGCGGAACCTTCTTGCCACAAGCCGGACACTCTCTCGGTTTTGATAATGAAGGTGGTCTAAAACACACTTTATCAACTCCTCCTTAATTTTATTTAACTCCCCTATATAATTAAACTATTTGAACTTGGACAGGGCTCCTAATATTAATCCAATAGCTGCTACAGGAGCCAGGAACCACGATGCTGCTGTCCAATTGCCGCCCATTTGCAGGAAATAGGGCATAAGCATTGAGCCCAGGAACATGCCCAAGCCCTGACAAGTCATAAGCAGGCCGATACCAGTGCCTGCCAGTTCCGGTTGGGGATTTACTTTTCCAATGGAAGCAAGGACCATGGCCGGGTGCCCCATACCTACCAAGCCAAAGATAACCGCTCCTACGTACATTTCGATACCGGTAGATGAAAACATCATAATTGCTGCCGGCAGCATGGCAAACAAGGAAATAAGGTGGAGGCTTTTGGTGGATCCTATCTTATCGGATAATCCTCCAAATATCGGGGAAGCTATAATTCCCAGCAACATCGGCAGACTGGTAGCAAAGCTTGCTGTAGCTACACTTACTCCATTTTTCGTGAGGAAGGTAGGGGCGAATGTTAATACAGACATCATAAGAATACAGAAAGTAACAAAGGATAAACACAGAAGCCACAGGTCTTTATTTTTGAATGCTTCCGAAGTCTTCACATTGCTTTGCTCGATATTTTCAGAGTTAAGTTCTTTCGGTGTCTTTATGCCAACAAGGACAGCACTACCCAAAACGAGAGCAAGTACAGCATAGACAATCCACACCCCGCTAAGACCAATTGATTTATATAACGGAGGCGTCAAATTAAAGGCAATAACCTGCCCAACACTGACCCATACGGCCCAGATCCCCATGGCCGATCCTAGTTTTGACGGCTCCACATATTTTCCGATCGCCATGGGTCCGCATACGGTAACCAAAATAAAACCTACACCTTCTATAGCTCTGGAAAAAATCAGCATGCCGCCGCTGGTAGCCATAGATCCAACCAGGGAACCTGCTGCCACTAATACCGCCGCAGCTACTACCATATTTTTCGGGCCAAATTTTTGAGCCAGACCACCCGTCGGCAATGCCAGGAAAATACCGACAAAAGTGAAGATGGACATCATCCAGGCAGCCTGTTCCAATGGCATATTAAAACTTTTGGCAACTTCGGTCATGATAGTCGGTATTTTAAATTGGTGCATAGCTGCCACCATACCGGAAAACATAAATAGAGCAGCAACCATGGCCCAGGGTTGATATTTGATTTTATTCTCATTAATCATGTTCATTCCTACTTACCTCCTAAGCTATTAATTTAATAAAATTAATTTATATCTGAGGATAGCTGCTTACATACTGCTTCAGTCAAAATTCCTAATCCTTTATAAAAATCCGAGGATGTATTTTGTATTACCTGCACACTCACTTGAGGTACCCATTGTAAAAAATGCTCCCGGACAAAATGAATTTTTTGCTCTTGCCAAAATGTTTCCTTTTTAAAATCGCCGTCATCGTGACCTTTCGCCATTTTCTCACTTAAAAAGGCTAAATACTGACACTCAACGGATATATGATCTTCCGGCTCGACCCAATCAGGCTCGGTTTCAAAGCCGAACTTCTCATAGCAGGATTTCACCTCAAAAAAGGGACCTTCATACATGAGACCTTCCTGGCTGCGATGAACCGCTTCATAAAGGAAAACCGATTTTGGACCTGTTCCCCGGAAAATGTTCGTGTATTCTATTCCCAAAGGCAGTAAGCTCTTTTCCATATTGGCTGATATTTGTACCAGAGAATCCTTCAATTGATTCAGCACAAATTGGATTTCCTGTGCATCAGTCCCGATTTGCTCAAGGAGATGAAGAAGTTTAAGTGTTCTTTTTTTATTTAACTCAGATTTATAAGCTTCCGCCAGAAAGATAAATATTTTGGTGTTAATCGGCTCTATATTGTATTCCACTTGCATAACACTCCTTTTAATGCACCGGGGGAAAATTCCCCCGGTGTTAACAAGAATAGGTTACCCTGGCTTTTAGCCGATATCATTACGAGTTTGAGCTAATAGATCTTTGCTGTTAGTGTGTTTCATTATTAATTTGGTCCGGGGAACTACGCCTTCTTTTACGTTGGTTACATCTTCGACGTTCTCAAAAACAGTGCCCAGATCGCCGCGTTGTTGCATTAGAAAAAGTGCTTTGTCCTTATCATAAGGCACAAGCTTTTTTTTCTCTGTATGAGGCCGGACAATGAACGCCGGTTTGGTATCTGGAGCAGGCATATCTTCCAACTGACGCAGACTGCCGTATTTTGCTTCTATCTCTTCCAAAGTACCAAAATCGAGAGCTCTTAACGGACAAGAGACAACACACATGGGTTTTTCACCCTTTTCCAAACGATCAATACACATGGTGCATTTACTCATTTTGGTGCCCGGTGCATCACTTGCGAACTTTGGCGCACCATAAGGACACGCGATGATACATTGGCGATTTCCGGTACATTTATCTTCATCCACTAAAACTGCTCCATACTTGTCTTCTTTAAAGATGGCGTTGTTCGGGCAGGCTTTGATACAAACCGGGTTCTGGCAGTGTCCGCAGGAAAAAGCCAGATCATGTACCCGCAAGTCGGGATAGGTTCCTTTTTCCCATTCGTATACCGTCATCCATTTTTCCGGTCCGGGCTCAATACCATTCCAATCCTTGCATGCGACACTGCAGGCTTGACAGCCATAACATCTGCTCTGATCAAAAAAGAAAGCATATTGAGTCATTATCGTTCACCTCCAAATTTCTTAATTTCCACCAGACCTGCCACCAGCAAATCTCCAACTATATGAGGCAAATGGGTATCACCGATAAGCAGGTTGCAGGCTCCGCGCCGATCGATACCATACGGCATAACATCTGTTTTAATATCATTGGGCTGATACCATGCTCCATGATGAACTGAAGCAGTGCCCGGCATCATTTTGGAGGTAACGTAAGCCGGAATAATCATTTCACCATATTCGTTGGAAACCATAACCAGATCGTCATCTTGGATTCCTCTGGCCTTGGCATCTGAAGGGTTTATCCACACTGCGTGGCGGTAACAGTCATCACGCAGCAAAGGGTTATTGTCATGACAGGAATGCTGTCTGTAAATGGAAACCGGTGTTATTAGTGACAGTGGATATTTTTTGGTTTTAGGGTGATAGAAACTATCATTAGCCGGTTCATTCATGTAACTGGGTTCCCAAACCGGCATGGGATCCATTTTCCCGCCATAATCAGTATTGCGCAGGTCAGTGGTTTCAAGATATTGGGATGAAAATTCAACTTTACCGGAAATGGTACCTTCAAAGGGATTGCCGCCGGCCTCAAGTTTGCCTTTGTAAGCATGATAAGGTTCATCAATCGGTACCCTTACAACCGGCTCTTTCAGGAATTCATCCCAGGGTTTTACGTCTACGCCTAGAAGCGCCATATATTCACGATTCTCATCAGCCCACTTTTCATAGCCCTTCCGGTACAGCTTTTCAACTTCTGTATCCCAATCTTCCCAAGACACATCTTTGAGTAAGGGGTTGAATTTCTCGCCTATACCCAGACGGTTGGCGAGTTGGGTGTAAACCCAATCTTTGGGACGAACTTCACCAGGTGCATTAACTGCTTTCTGGCTGTACAGGAAGTAGTTGCGCAGTCCTGAAGGACCTGACATAAACCGCTGCTGTCCCAAAAGATAGCTGTCGGTGCTTTCAAATATATGAATAGGTCCCGGTAATACAATATCCATCCACTGTGCGGTAGGCTGGTTATGATGCCACATAAAGCCCCAGGAAAAGTCTAATTTTGCTGCTGCCTGGACCCGCTTATTCACGTGATGTTCATTATTTAACCAGTTGTTTTCAAATATCACCATTTTAATATTTGGCAGAGGATTCTCTAATGCACAACCTATTGCACGGCGGTACTCGGTTTCAGTAATTTTGCCCTGATCATAATCTTCTCTGAGAAGTACGGCTTCAGCCCATTTGTTCTGGTTCAGACAAACCGGCGCCTGATACTCAGGTGGTGCCTTCTGGAAATCCGCGGCAGGGAATGGCATCCGAGTAGGTGTAACCAGACAACAACCGGTTTCGCATCCGCCGGGAATGGTTAGATTACCAGTCATCGCCTGAAGCAGCATGGCTGCCGATGCAGAATATTCACCCAAATGACGTTTGGCCGCTCCGTAATGGTACTGAAGATGTACCGGCTGGCTGGCTGCGTATAGTCTGGCAAAGGCTCTGATAGTTTCCGCCGGTACAGTACAGATTTCTTCTGCCCATTCCGGCGTCTTGGCTTGTCCATCTGTTCCACCCATGATGTAATCGCGCCATTTAGCAAATCCTTCCGGCTCAACATATTTTTCAACATAAGCATGGTCGTACAGATCTTCTTCATAGAGGACATGTGCAACTGCCAGCATCATAGCCAAGTCGGTTCCTGGCCGGATGGGAATCCATTGATCTCCCAGTACTTCTGCACTGGTGGTGTACCGTGGATCGATAACAATAATGGGAATGCCTTTTTCTCTGGCCAATTTCATATAGTAGGAAGTCGGACCAAACCAGCCAACCAGAGGATTGTGACCCCAAAGTACGATAAGTTTGGAATTAAGCAGGTCTGGCGCCTCATACCCTACAAAAACATCACTCTCGCCCGTGATGAGTGCTTTCACCAGATCAAAGCCCAGGTGGAATTTTTCCCCCGGTGTATGTCCAGAGGTAGAATGATCACCCCAAGTGGCAACACCAGCGCCTAACCATGGCCCAAGCGGAAAACTTGAGGTCCTGAAGAATGAATATTGGGAATGAAGAATACTATAGGGCCCATATTTATCCATTATTTCTGTCGTTTTAGCAGCAATGGTATCAAGGGCTTCTTCCCATGAAATCCTTTCAAAATATCCATTACCGAAGCCTTTTCCGCCAACGCGCTTCATGGGATACAATATTCTGGTGGGGGAATACATTTCCTTTTTCCAGGCATGGCCCATGGGACACGCACGAGTTTGAATCATTCCCTTATTAATGGCATCCTCGCTGATATCTTCGCGGCCTGCCCCTTTGTTAACAGAATCATCAGGCTCAATAGCAGTCACTACACCGTCTTTTACCCGACTGCGAATAATACAACTAACATCCCAGCAGGCATTTTGCAGACAGGTGTGATAGAAGGTCTTATCTCCCTCATGCCTTTTTTGTAATTTGCTTACGACTTTTTCCTTACTCACTGCTAACCCTCCTTATTTTGTAGTTGCCGTAATTAATTGCAATAAGCATGCCAAGCTCAGAAAGGCTAGAAATAGGGATCATGGGCAAACGAAAACGCCGGATATCTTGTCTCATTAAAGGATCATTCGAGAATGAGAAAAAATATCCGGCGTAAAATATGTAGTTTCCGTCTAGCAGTTTATATTATATTCTTTAAGTTTTCTATATAATGTTGAGCGTGCAAAGCCTAGTATATTGGCTGTATTAGGTATATTATACCCAGTCCTATGCAAAGTGTTTTCGATAACAATCTTTTCTACTTGTGGCATGGACATATTAGCATCCAAAATAACCTTGCCTTCCATTGCCTCATTGTGGTCAAGTTCGTTATCATTGGTGGATTGCCTAATGATGCGCTTAATTCTGGGAATACTTTGCACGATCTCATCCGGCAGATGTTCCACTTCTATAACACCATCACTGACCATTGCCAATGCATAGGTAATGGCATTTTGCAGTTGCCGTACATTCCCGGGCCAATCATATTCAGACAGTATTCCTTTTACTGTTGGACTTAACTTGGGAATATGGGCGGCATCCGTTAGTTTGCAGTATCTTTCAATGAAATAATTGGCCAACTGCAGAATATCTTCGTTTCTTTCTTTTAAAGGCGGTATATGAAGCTTAAATACAGCCAGGCGGTAGTAAAGATCCTGGCGGAACTCTTTGTTCCTGACCAATTCCAGTAGGTCTTTATTGGTCGCTGCAATAACTCGGAAGTCAACCGGGATATACTTTTTTCCGCCGATTCTCATCACTTTCTTATCTTCCAAAACCCGTAACAAAACCGGTTGAACCTCCAAGGGCATATCTCCGATCTCATCTAAAAAAAGGGTCCCGCCATT
>DHSK01000019.1:37886-51699 GCA_002408445.1 Syntrophomonas sp. UBA5288 | reverse complement strand
TCTAACTTCGCTCAAAAACTCAGCGAGAGACTCTTTGGACTCAAAGTTAACAAAATCATATGCAAGATGCGTCTTCTCTACTGACTCTGTTCCTCTTGTAGCTAACGGGCGATTATCACTGAGACTATATTCTTTTATCAGAATGGAACCATCAGGCATTTCTATTTGGCCATGCTCGTCAAAATAATCTTGGATAATAACAGC
Source organism: Syntrophomonas sp. UBA5288 (assembly GCA_002408445.1). GTDB lineage: Bacteria > Bacillota > Syntrophomonadia > Syntrophomonadales > Syntrophomonadaceae > UBA4851. The sequence goes on along the minus strand of DHSK01000019.1, from coordinate 51,495 downwards.
CTGATGTTCACCGTCTGGCAATAGTTCAGTATAAGCCTTGATACATTTGCCTAAAGGGGGAATGGTAATATCATGATCAAGACCTATGATTGGAACTTCGGTACCATTATTGATTTGATCAGCAGCACTTTCCAGCGCTTCCAAGGAGATCTTAGTATTATGCCGATTGATATGCGTACTTGCGGCAATAGCTTTCCTCTTCATAAATATTCCCTTTCCTTAATATGAAATGAACTATTGTAATGTAAAATTTGAATGCAATTTTCTTGTATAGCCAACTACTACGAACTTCGCCTAATAGACGCCCATGCGCGGCTTGCGCACCAGCAAAGTAATGAAAACATTTGGCTCCGATGCTATGCTTTTCTTACGGCATAAGTCGGAATGTCTTGGTGCTTCGAGCCCGACTTTATAGACTGACTGAGGTTTCCTGCTTGAACCACAAATTGTTGCCATGAGCACGCAGGGTAGATTAATACGTTCCAGGAAACCCGCCGTAAATTTAAAATCATTGGAGGTCTCTCAATGAATGTAATTTACGAGCGCTGTTGTGGTATGGATGTTCATAAAAAGACAATCGTTGCTTGTCTACTATCAGGTAAAAAGAAGGAGATTCGGAGTTTCAGTACAATGCCCTCAGCGCTTCTTTCTTTAGTTGACTGGCTTAAAAGCGTTGATTGTCAATGCGTTGCTATGGAAGCAACCGGCTCATACTGGAAGCCAATCTACAATCTCCTGGAAATGGAGGAGATGTCTACTTTAGTTGTTAATGCTCAACATATCAAAGCTGTACCAGGTCGTAAAACTGATGTCAAAGACTCAGAATGGATTGCTGATTTACTGCGCCACGGTTTGTTGAATGGAAGCTTTATCCCCAAGCGGGAACAACGTGAACTCAAAGAGCTTGTACGCTATCGCCGCAGCATGGTACAGGAGCGTGCCAGGGAATTGAATCGTATTCAAAAAGTTCTTGAGGGAGCTAACATCAAACTATCTTCTGTAGTAAGTGAAATTGATGGTAAGTCTTCTCGTGATATGCTTTCAATGCTTGCAGCTGGATGCGATGATGCAAAAGCAATGGCTAATAAGGCACGAAGGCAAATGCGTAAAAAGATACCTCAACTTGAAGAAGCTCTTCATGGTTTCATGGGCAAACATCAACGCCTAATGCTGGATTCTATGCTAAGCCATATTGATTTCCTTGAAAGCCATATCTTACTGCTGGATAAGGAAATACGCGAGAAAATGGAGCCTGTCAGTGACCAAACCTTACTTATTGATTCTATTCCCGGAATTGGGGAACGTAGTGCCCAGGTTATTATCGCTGAGATAGGTACCAATATGGACCAATTCCCTTCTGCTGCTCATCTTGCTTCTTGGGCTGGACTATGCCCCGGTAACAACGAGAGTGCAGGGAAACGTAAAAGCGGAAAAACCCGCAAGGGAAGCGATATACTGAAAACTACGTTAATAGAGTGTGCAAAGGTAGCCGGTCATCTAAAAAACACCTATTTTAGCGCCCAATACTCCAGAATTGCAGCAAGGAGAGGTAAAAACCGTGCTACTGTAGCAGTAGCTCATACCATCCTTACAATTGTGTATCATATGCTGAAAGCAAATACTCCTTATAAAGAACTTGGGCCAGATTTCTTTGAGCAGAGGCGAAAAAACGAGATCGTAAAGAAATCTGTCAAACGGCTTGAAGCTTTTGGATATACCGTTACCATTGATCAACAAATCAGTACAGGTACAGCTTAGGCAACAATTCTATTTTCAAAGATCATTTTGTATGCTCAATCATTTGCTTGGGTCTAGTATTTCTTTGGCATTTTTTGTTTTCTGCGTTATCTTTGTTTTCAGGATAGACATAATAAACATAATATTGATTTAACCGTTATGTATATTTATATTTTCTATCCGTAATGTCGTAAATCCTCTAAGTTTCTTAATATTAAGACAGAATGGTAAATACAGTACGACGGAGCAGAAAACTCCGTAAAACTATAATGCCTGAAAGGAATACCTAATCTTCTTTTGTTAAGGTTTTTACCAATTTTTTACAGCCCTAAAGTTTATGTTTTTGCCCGCTGTGGTGAAAAAAAGCATAGCAAAAGGGGCATTACTGAATTGAACGATCGGTGGGTTCAATAGTCGGATATTAATTAGTCGAGAGCGTAGTTTAGGCTGCCCTGCATAAGAGTTGCCCCGGTTGCTTCCAGACTGCGTGCAGCATTTATAAGAAATTCCCATTCATCATTCCTTGGCATATCTCTATTTACTCAAAATCCATGCTATACAGAATACATTTTGCTCAATGCAAGATTCCTAGCCTTGCCTACCCAAATAATCAGCTTGATTTTCAGATTTTTTCTTTTGCCTTTCAGCCGTATTTTTCTAAGTATTATCGGGAAAATATTAGAGAAAAGCGAGGGAGGTATTATATGGCTGGTTGCGGTACAGTGGAGCAATTTTTTAAACTTAATGAAAGAGGAACCAATGTAAAGACTGAACTAATTGCGGGGCTTACTACATTTGTTACTATAGGCTATGTCATTTTTGTTAATCCTACCATTTTGGCTGCGGCGGGAATTCCAAAAGAAGCTGCTATTGCTGCTACCATAGCAGCTTCTTTTGTGGCAACTTTATTAATGGGACTGCTGGCTAATTACCCTATTGCTGTCGCGCCGGGAATGGGGCTTAATGCCTTCTTTACCTATACGGTTGTTCTGGGTTTTGGACTACACTGGACGGTTGCGCTGGGAGCGGTATTTATCTCAGGCGTATTCTTTCTTATTTTAACTGTAACCAGGGTACGTCATTGGATTATTGAAGCAGTTCCCCCCTCTTTAAGAGCGGCTATTCCGGTAGGTATTGGTTTATATATTGCTTTTATCGGACTTAAAAATGCCGGGATTGTGGTTGCTAACGAATCTACCTTTGTCGGTATTGGTAATTTGACCAAGCCGGAGCCCCTGCTGGCAGTTTTCGGAATACTCCTGTCGGCAGTTTTAATGTCACGTAATATCAAAGGAGCCCTGATCATCTCTATCCTGGCAACTACTATTTTGGGCATGATTACCGGAACCGTCGCTTATCCTCGCGGAATATCGGATATAGCGAGCTTTGATTTACCAAGCCTGGCACCTACCCTGGGTAAACTTGACTTAGCCGGAGCCTTGCGGTTTGGAATCTTCAATATTATTTTTACTTTTACCATGGTGGAACTGTTTGATAATATGGGAACTCTTATGGGTCTTTTAAAAAAGGCCGGGCTAATGAAAGAAGAAGGCCAGCCCCCTGAGTTAGGGCGCGCCTTCATATCTGATTCGATTGGAACCATGTCAAGTGCTGTACTGGGAACCTGCACGGTTACATCCTATTTGGAAAGTGCGGTCGGGGTAGCCGAAGGCGGCCGTACCGGATTAACCGCGGTGGTGGTGGCAATCCTTTTTGCCGCAGCCCTGATTTTTACTCCATTGATCGGCCTGGTTCCGTCTTTTGCCACGGCTCCGGCCCTGGTTATTGTAGGAGCTTTAATGCTTTCTGAAATTGTTGAAATTAATTTTAAAGATTTTACCGAGTCATTCCCGGTTTTTCTCACGATAATTGGCATGCCGCTTACCTTTAGTATTGCTACCGGTCTGGGAATGGGTTTTATCGTTTACACGGTGATTAAGCTGCTCACAGGTCGGGCAAAGGATATACACTGGATGATGTACATCATCGCTGCATTGTTTATTATCAACTTTGCGATGCGGGCTAGCGGATGAGGTTTGTTCCGCTTGACTTCTCCACTTCCATTTCTGTGAAACTTCAGTTATGATAGGTGATGTTGCCGCTACCAAGTAAAAGGAAGATTTGAAATATGCGATACCAGACGCAAAAAGTCACTTTAAGCATTTTACTGGGCAATATATTTATTGCTTTTTTAGGAATTGGCATCGTCATTCCTGTCCTGCCCACCATCATGAATGAGCTTAACATGAGCGGTTCGATGGTTGGCTATATGGTTGCGTTATTTGCTATTGTCCAGTTCATCAGCTCACCCGTAGCGGGCAGATGGGCGGATCAGCTTGGACGCAAACCAATATTGGTTATGGGGTTGTTGCTGTTCGCAATTTCAGAACTATTATTCGGTCTGGGAAAAAGTGTTTCAGCCTTATTCATTTCGCGAAGCCTGGGGGGGCTTAGTGCCGCCTTTATCATGCCGGCGGCTACTGCGTTTATTGCCGATATTACCACTCTGGACCAACGTTCCAAAGCTCTGGGCTATATGTCGGCTGCCATAAACACAGGTTTTATTTTCGGACCGGGATTTGGGGGATTTTTGGGGGAGTTGTATATTCGGCTGCCCTTTTTCGCAGCCGCCGGATTAGGTGCTCTGGCGGCACTGATTTCATTAATATGGTTGAAAGAACCGGTCAGAATGGCTGAGCAAGCGATGCCGCCAGATAAACAGGTAAGCGAGAGGAACAGTCTGAGCAGAATTCTGAATTCCATGTATCTGATAGCTCTATTGATAATTTTTATAGCTTCTTTTGGCTTAGCTTCGTTTGAATCCCTCTTTAGTTTATTCGTGGACCACAAATTCGGCTTTTCGCCTAAGGATATCGCGCTGGCAGTCGCAGGTGGTGCACTCATAGGAGCCTTTGCCCAAATACTGCTTTTTGACCGTTTGACCAGAAGGATCGGTGAGATTGCTCTTATTCGCAGGTGTTTGATTATCTCTGCCGTTCTGGCCTTTTTGATGACTGTGGTAAGCTCATATCTAACTATTCTGCTGACCACTTTTGTACTATTCGTTGGGTTTGACTTAATTCGTCCTGCAATCACTACTTATTTATCCAAAATTGCCGGCAATGAGCAAGGCTTTATAGGTGGAATGAATTCGATGTTCACCAGTCTGGGAAATATTTTCGGGCCTATTGTAGGCGGCATTCTGTTTGATATGAATATTAATTATCCCTACTATTTTGCCGCGCTGGTCCTGGTGGTGGGTATTATTCTAGCTATGTTCTGGAAAAAACCGGCTTGGAAAGAAAATAACCGGTCATTGCAAAGTCAGTACGAATAATGCGGGGCGAGTGCGCCCTTGTGGTTTGGAAGTATATCACTTCTTAAACCGGCTTAGTATTTCATCCCGGTTTTTCCCTTCCAACTGCCATTCAAAAGCGGTGTTGAGAAGTCGGCCCATCTGTTGGCCGGGTTTATAACCTAATTGGACAAGATCCCGGCCATTTACCAATGGCTTGATTCTCTGCCGGGGATCTATGCCCGCGGCCTGGAAACGCTCATCAAACCAGGCTCTTACCACCTCAAAATCTCTTTCCACCGTGCGTCCTTTGAAATCAGCTTCAGCCAGAAGCATAAGTTCATGGAAATCAACGCGGTTGATAAGTTTGCGCAGGGCTTTATCTGAGACTCTTTCACGTTCCTTATACAGAAGAACCGGACGCATATGTTCTCTTATCAGAGTGGAGACGCTGGCTATGAGACGGGCATTGGAGGTTATCCGGCGCATAAACTCAGCCGCAACTGTGGCGCCACAGACATCGTGTCCGTAGGCAGTTACTTTTTCTCCGGTTATCCGGGTTGATTGCGGTTTCCCGGTGTCATGCAGCAGAGCCGCGAACATGAGCGCCAAGGGGTAATGTGACTTATCCTTAAGTTGGGCAGTCTGGTCCACTACCAGCAGGGTGTGTTCCAAGACGTCTCCTTCGGGATGATGAAGCGGGGATTGCTGACATCCGATCAATTGGAACAACGAGGGATGCATTCTTTCCAGAATCCCGGTTTCTTGCATATATCTCAAACCAATTGAAGGTTTACGGGAGAGCATCAGTAATTTACAAAATTCTTCGTAGATCCGTTCAGCTTTTAGGTTGGTTAGAGGCGTGGCTTGAATCAGTTTAATAGTATCCGGATGCAGCTTAAAATCAAACCGGGCGGCTAGCTGGCAGGCTCGATAAGCCCGCAGAGGGTCATTCTTGAAGACTCCGGGGCTGGTGTGCCGGATCAACTTATGCTTGATGTCTTTTCTGGCTCCTAATTCATCAATCAGCTCACCGGTTATAATATCCATGAGCATGGAATTAATGGTGAAATCGCGTCTCTGACAGGCTTCTTGAAAAGACAGCTGTGGGTTTTCGGGTATAGTAAAATCCCATTCCGGATGACCTTTAATTTTTATAACCGGATAAGCTTGGCCAGATATAAATACTTCGCCGAAAGCGCCGAGAAGATCGGTTATTTTTTCGGTTGAAAGGTTAAATATTTCTATATCGATGTCTTTTGAGGCCGGCAGAGCCATGATATTATCACGTACATAGCCACCGGCGTAATACGCTCTTCCGCCGGCATTGACTATGGTCCGGGCAATTTCGTTTAATATAGCCGTTGCACCCTCTTTAGCATGATTTTTCTTCTCTATTTGTTATTATAAACGGACATAGCAATTTATAATGAAGAAAATTATTGGAACGCAGAAATGAGAAGGGACAGATGATGAGGATGGGTAAAGGGAATAACCCGGAAGTCCGGGTTATTCATCATCATTGTTCTTGTTTTCCAAATTTATAATGCCAATGGGCTTTAATGGTGCTACGGTGGAGATGGCGTGTTTATAGACAAGCTGTTGCTTTTGTTCCATTTCAACAATAACCGTAAAATTGTCAAAACCTTTAACTACGCCTTTTATTTGAAACCCATTAACCAGAAAGATGGTAACAGGAGTCTTTTCTTTGCGTACCTGATTGAGAAAAGCATCCTGTAAATTCAACTGGTTTTTATTAATCAAATCGATAGCCCCCATTCACTATTTTCTATCTATTATCTAGTACTTTATTCTACATCCTGCCCAATTGTCCTGCCATATAGGCGGAAATATTTTTAATCATTTCATTATAATCCCTGTACTCTTGAGGATTTATCCAGGTAATGCGGCTGTCCTTCCGGAACCAGGTTAATTGTCGCTTAGCGTAACGTCTGGTCTCTTTTTTTATTTCCTGCACCATTTCACGGTAGGTAAGCATACCTTCCAAATAGCAGTAGACCTGTTTATAGCCCAGGGCCTGCATGGAGTTCAATTCGGGGGCATAACCCTGGGAACGCAGTTCCCGTACCTCATCAATTAAACCCTGGGTTATCATTTCATCCACGCGCTGTTCGATTTTGTGATATAAAGCACTTCTTTCAAGGTTGAGACCAATCGCCACCAGATTATATTTCCCGGTATTACGCGTTTGAAACTCGGAAAAGGGACGGCCGGTCAAGTCATAGACTTCCAGAGCGCGAATTATTCGTTTGCGATCATTGGAACTGATTTTCTCAGCATAATCCGAGTCCAAGGTCCGGAGTTTTTCATAGACATAATCCAAACCTTGCTGGTCAGTTATATCTTCCCACTTTTGGCGTGCTGTCATCCTTGCATGCATAGGAAAAAAATTATAATCATCAACCACGGCCTGGTAATAAAGTCCGGTTCCTCCCACCAAGAGGGGCAATTTGCCCTGTTCATTCAGTTGGGTGATAATTTTTTGCGCTTGCGCTTGATAATCTGCTACGGTAAAGTCATCATCGGGGTTTACTATATCTATAAGATGATGAGGTATCTGAGCCTGTTCTTCCCCATTCGCTTTGGCTGTACCGATATCCATGCCACGATATATCTGCATAGAGTCACAGGACAGTATTTCCCCATTCAAAATTTTAGCCAGTTCAATTGCCAGTCGGGTCTTACCAACTGCAGTAGGTCCAACTATAGCTCCTACGTTCAACAAAATAAGGTCACCTCAAAAAAGCATTAATCAATATCAATATACCCATACCCGATTCTATTATGTTTACTGCCCGGGTAAAGCTTGAAACCGAGACGTTCGAATTCACCGCTGGTTACCAGCTCTTTCATAACTACCCGTTTGCGTGCGGCCCGGCAGGCCTCAGAAACTGCTTCAGGAGATAAAGGGGCGGGATCGGCCAGCAGACGCAATGGAGCCAGCGGTTGACTGGACAGAAGCGGTTTCCTGAACATAGGATCAAAATAGATTATGTCAAAGCTATGCTCCGGTAATTCTTTAAGAAAATCGAGGTGGTCTTGGGGTATAACCCGGATTCTATGTATGGCATCTTCCAGCCAGTTCATGCGGCTGCGGTAATTACGCATTCCCCATTTAATAACATGGTAGATACCGGGCGATTTCTCCAGACCGACTATCTTGCCGCCAGACAGGTAAGATGCTACTATGGCATCAGCTCCCATACCCAGCGTACAATCCAAGAAACTATCCCCGGTCTCAATTCCGCACGCTTTGGCCATTACATCATAACCTAAACCATGCCTCATTCCGGAAATGCGATTTTTGGCCATGCTGGGGTGGAAAAAGAACTTCTGGTCATCTACATATAGTAGGGGTCGGCCATCTTCCCATACGATGACCGCATCGGCTCCATTCTCAGCCGTTAAAGCGGGTAAACTTTTTCTTTGCCTGGGTATGTAAGTAAGTCCCGAATCTTCTAAAAACAGTTTGATATTTTCATCAGGTATATCCTTGGACTGTGTAGTTGTTACAATAATTTTCATAGATTATATCCTTTTAAAATGGTGGTCCATTTCCTGCCTGGAGATACTTAGAATTACAGGCCGGCCGTGCGGACAATTCCTGTAATCCGGCAGTTTTAACAAGTCCGCTATTATTGTCTCCATTTCCAGGCGGCTTAAAACCTGGCCAGCTTTGATGGACTTTTTGCAGGCCAGGAGTTTATAGGCCTCATCCGTCACATCCAGCAGTTTATCTTCCTGCAGGAGTTCCAGTATTTCCAGGATGGTTTCTCTTTCATTGCCTCGTGCCGCCCAGGGGGCGGTGCGGATGGCAATCTCCCGGGGACCAATAATATCGATAGTAAAACCGAGGCTGGTCAGAGTTTGTAGGTTGTTTTCCAGAACCTGCATACTTTTAACTGAAAGCTGTACTGAAACAGGGAAAGCCAGGGCTTGAGACATATTGCCTTTATCGGCGGCAGAGCGCAATTTGTCATAATTGATGCGCTCATGGGCGGCATGCTGATCAATTAAAACCAGTTCGTTTTCTTTCTCTATCATGATATAGGAATTAAAACACTGCCCCATCACCCGATAGTTGAGAGGAGTGTCCGATGCGGGCAAGCTTGTGAAATCATAACGATTTTCCGTATTATCAGGTTTGGTCATATTTTGGTAAGCCATGCCGGACTCCCTGGGCGCTACGGTTGAAAACTCAAAACGCCCGTTATCGTAATCCGGGGTATATGGCTCAGAATCAGCCAGCTGGGTGGGAAGATTGTATTTATAATTCAATTGACCTAAAGTATCGCGGATTACTTCCACAACCAGTCTGAAAATAACCTTCTCATCCCGAAAACGCACTTCCGTCTTTTGAGGGTGAACATTGGCGTCGATCTCGGCCGGAGGCATATTGATAAATAGGAATGCCAGCGGGAATTCCTGGGATATTAAGAGGCCGCGATAGGCCTGGTCCACCGTTTTATATAGCATAGGACTGCGAATAGCCCGGGTATTGACAAAAAAGAGCTGGTTTTTTCGGTTGGTCCTGGTGATTTCCGGGGGAGAAATTAAGCCTGAGATGGAAAATCTATCTGAATCATACGCCACCGGGATCAGATTCTGACTAAAATCCCGTCCATATATAGAAGTTACGGTATCCATTAAATCGCCTTTTCCCGGAGTTTTAAAAAAAGTCTTATTCTGATTAGAGAACTTAAATGATATATCAGGGCGGGACAAAGCTAGCCGGTTCATGATTTCATGAACATTATTGCCCTCTGTTACCGGAGTTTTTAAGAATTCACGCCGGGCCGGGGTATTATAAAAAACGTCATTGATCATAATGCGCGTACCAGGCGGACAGGAGCAAGGAGCAGAATTAATCAGAACTCCCCCTTCCAGAACTGCCTGTATGCCGGGTTTGTCCGTCTGAGCAGTCATTATCTGAATTTTGGAGACGGATGCTATACTGGGCAGGGCTTCACCCCGGAATCCCATCGTTGCTATGTTGTTCAGATCTTCTTCCCGGCCGATTTTACTGGTGGCATGGCGCTGGAAGGCTAACATTAGCTCGTCAGGCGCGATACCGCTGCCATTATCTTCTACCTCTACCGAGTCAATTCCGCCCCGTACGATATTAACGTTAATTTTTGTAGCTCCGGCATCAATCGCATTTTCCACCAGTTCCTTAACGATAGACGCGGGCCGTTCTACTACTTCCCCGGCGGCAATTTTATTTATCAGGTCATCCTGTAATAATTTTATAGCCATGATTATAAGACGGTCTCCGTTTCCAGTTCGGTATTGAGACTGCGGTAATTGTCCCCTGCCCGGTCCTGCCAATAGATAACATCAAAAGAGGAGCTCTTGGCGATCATTTCCCGGTATATGGTTTGGGCTTCGGACTGACAGTCAGAACAGGCACCGGCCGGTACCGAGATGCAGAATACCCTCTGGACTTTGCCATTGCGTAAATGAGCAGTGGAGTCGATCAGGCGGTAGCCGCCGCAGTGCTGGCATATTCTCAGTTTATTGTGCTGTTCTTCGTTGATGGAATCGGTATCATAATAGATACTCTTGTAATAGGACTGATACGGCTCGTTTTTGGCCCGGTTTTGGGCTACCACTTCTTCCCGGCGCGAGAAATTGGCCAACTGAGTTGCTACCAATTTCTTGATATATTCCATATTACGCGGTGATTCTTTGAATTTACCGGCCCGGTAGTCAGGCTCGCTGAGATTGGAGAAGTCTATTCCGGCCATGGCCATGATAATGCCCATGTTGATATAGGGCAAGGCTGTTTCCACGGAATAGCCGCCTTCCAGCACCGCAATATCCGGCGCCAGTTTTTGATTGAGGGTAGCATAGCCCTGGGCCGAAAAGCACATATCGGCCAGAGGATCAGTGTAATGGTTATCCTGTCCGGCAGAATTGATAATTAAATCCGGTTTGAACTGCTCCAGCAAGGGCAGAACCAGGTTCTCCAGCACATATATTATACCGGTATCGGTCGTACGCGGAGCCAGAGGAACATTTATGGTGGTGCCCCAGGCCAGGGGTCCGCCCAGTTCATCCGTAAAACCGGTGCCTGGATATAAAGTATGTCCATCCTGATGGAAGGAAATAAAAAGGACATCCGGGTCGTGGTAATATATTTCCTGACTACCGTCTCCGTGGTGGACATCGGTATCAACAATCGCTATCCTTTTGACTCCATACTTTTGACGCAAATATTCGATCATTATAGCTTCATTATTAATATTACAAAATCCCCGGTTGCCGTGGCTTACAGTCATGGCATGATGTCCGGGCGGTCTGATGATGGCAAAACCATTATGGATCTCCCCGTTCATGCGGGCATCCGCAATTACCAGTGCACCGCCGGCTGAAACCAGATGGGCTTCGGTAATCTGGGCGGGTATATCAGGTACACAGAAGTGGACCCGGGCTATATCCTTAAAAGTGGCCATGCGGGGCTGGTACTCAATAATTTGGGGAAAATCCATGATCCCTTCCTCAAAAAGCTGGTCTCTGGTATAAAGCAGGCGTTCTTCCCTTTCCGGATGTGTTGAAGAAATAGCCCAGTCAAAAGCAGGAAAAAATAATATACCGGTTTTATTCATTACTTCACCCCCTTGAAACTATCGATCAAACCGGGTGCTATTTGCACGGATAATTCGAATATTCGTCCTACCCTATCCCATCCCCGGATAACATTAAACTGTTCTTCCCGGTCAAAACGAGCCTCGCTGGCATAGTCGGCCATGCCTTTGGCAGCGGCCAGACGTTTGAGGTGGTTCATAGCCAGTTCACGCGCATCTTTCAATTGGAAATGGGGAGCGTTGGCTATATCACCGGATATTCCATCATAATCAATGAAATATTTGCGATTTTGGGTATCAATATGCAGATTGAAGGCCAAGGTTGGTCGAGCGACACAGGCGCCCAAAGCATTGGCCACCGGTGCATAATGATGAATGGCATAATCCAGCTTCATATTTTCAGCCAGTGGCGGAATTATGGCATAAGCTGCCGCACCGATACCGATAATCTGATCCAATTTGAATTTTTTGCGGTTTACTACTTCCCATACCCGGTAAGCCGGTTCATTTTCCCATTCGGTAAACATTTCTTTAATTAAATTCTGTAACTTTTCGATTACTATATCAACTACCGCCTGGCAGAATGTCTCCAGCTCCATTCCGGCCATTTGGGTTATTTCAATCAATTTGAAGCGGGAGCGCTCGAAATCACCAATATTAAGTTTATACTGCCAATTAAAAACATCGGTAACCGTGGCGGAGGGACCGCCAAAACAAGCAGCTTCTCCTTTGCGGCGGGGCCCTACCAGTATAGTCCCGTTATCAATTTTTATTTCGCTGTCCCCCCCCAGGGCCAGAGACCTGACGGCAAAGGAATTGATATGAGTGTATTTACCGTCAATATTAGCACCACGGGAAGCATATAAAGGTTCTCCTCCTATAATGAGCGAAATGTCCGATGTAGTACCGCCTATGTCAATTACTACCGAATTGCGTTGATCCTGAGTCAAGGCTACTGCCCCCATGGTACTCGCGGCCGGTCCGGAGAAAACGGTTTCACAGGGTGTGCGCAAAGAGGTATGAAGAGGCATGGTGCCTCCATCGGCTTTAAGGACTTCTGTTTCCACCTTAATATTTCTATGTGCGAGTGCCTGTTCGAAATCAGCCACAAAACTATTCCAGCGGGACATGGTCATGGCGGTATAATAAGTGGTGACTGCACGGCGGGGAAAGTTCAGCTTTCCAGCCGTTTCACATCCCAATGCCACTTGCATATCGGGGTATTTGTTTACCATCAGTTGACGGATCTTTTTTTCATGACAATCATTGCGGTTGGAGAATTTACCTGCTACTGCTACCTGCCGTATCCCTTTAGCGTAAATATCATCCAGGGCAGCCACTGCTTCCTGCGGGTCCAGTTCCTCTACCACGTGACCGCGAAAATCTATTCCTCCCGACAGAAAGTAAGTGTCCGGGCAGAAATCATAAGCATTATGGGGCAGTCCCCGTCCCGGTATGAGTATCAGGGCAGTTCTTTCACCTTGCCCGGTGGCCAGGACGTTAGTTACCAGAGTAGTGCTTATAACCATGCGGTCAATTGATGCTTTATCGCGGTTATCCAATAATTCATCCAATACCAGCAGCAGAGTCTCCTGTAAATTATTCCCGGTAGGCTTCTTGACATCTTTTAATATGATGCCGTCCTCCAACAATACTCCATCAGTATAAGTTCCACCCACATCAATACCAATAAGCACCAAAAACACCTCCTTAAAGGTTTTAGTCCTTTCAAATCTCAAGTCCGTAGCCTGCCCTACGGCCCCGACGTTAGGAAGGGGCCTCAGGGTTGGGTTTTCTCCATGTTATTTTCTACACCGGCCTGCGTCCTTAATAGTGAGCGGACGGCGAACATCAGTTGTGCCCGATGGGTGAAGGGCTATCGCCCTGTAGACCGGCCTGCGATTTTATTTTCTAATTAACCGCCCATGACCGTAGGCCACAAGCAGCAACGAAAATGCGTCATCCTGAG
>DHSK01000019.1:22544-37695 GCA_002408445.1 Syntrophomonas sp. UBA5288 | reverse complement strand
CTGCGTTCAGAATGACAAGAACCGTATTTTCGTACTAAAGAAATTCAGTGTTAGTCATAATATTCAGCGTATTCAGCGTCTAAATGTTAATTACACATACCCTTCCACTTGTATATAAGCTCCAGTGCTTTACGCGGACTGATATTATCCACATCCAGTTTTTGCAGTTCTACCACTACCGGCGGGACTTCTTCTTCAAACAGGCTCATTTGCGCCACTGCCGGCGGCTGTCCCGGTTGGTCCGTTTCCAGGGCGGTCAGGATGTCATTTGCTCGTTCAATGGCCTTGGCTGGCAGTCCGGCCAAGCTGGCTACATGGATGCCATAACTGCGGTCGGCTTTCCCGGGCAGCACCTTTTTCAAGAATACTACCGTGTCACCCGATTCCATTACCGACACACAGAGATTAAACAAGCCTGGTATAGTATCTGCCAATTTAGTCAATTCATGATAATGAGTAGCAAAGAGGGTACGCGCCTGAACTTTTTCACATAAAAATTCAGTTACCGCCTGGGCAATGCTCAAACCGTCATACGTACTGGTACCCCGACCGATTTCATCCAGAATAATGAGACTGCGTGAAGAGGCGTTGTTAAGAATATTGGCTACTTCCACCATCTCCACCATAAAAGTACTCTGGCCCGCACTGAGGTCGTCGGACGCGCCCACCCGGGTAAATATCCGGTCAACCACTCCGATTACCGCCCGGTCAGCCGGAACAAAGCTGCCCATTTGAGCCATTAAAACCAGCAGGGCCGCCTGTCTCATATAGGTGCTTTTTCCGCCCATGTTGGGACCGGTAATAAGAGCAAAGTAGTTCTCCCGGTCGAGTTTCAAATCATTGGGTACGAAACGGGATTGCTGCAAATATTTCTCTACCACCGGGTGACGGCCGGCCTTTATTTCAATTATATCTTTGGTGTTAACCTCGGGGCGGGTATAATCATTATCATAAGCTGCCCGGGCCAAAGATAATAGTACATCGAGGGTGGCAATATGACGGGCTGCGGCCTGTAAACGAGGTATATGCTCGATAAGAATGCTGCGCAGTTCAATAAATTTTTCATATTCCAGACCGAAAAGCTTTTCCCGTGCACCCAGAATTTTATCTTCATATTTTTTAAGTTCGTCAGTTATGAACCTTTCAGTATTAACCAGGGTTTGTTTCCGCACATATTCGGGCGGAACCATGGAAAGATTCGATTTGCTTATTTCAATGAAGTAGCCAAATACCTTGTTATAGCCAACCTTCAGATATTTCATGCCGGTGCGTTCTTTTTCCTGGTTTTCATATTCCAACAGCCAGGCAGAACCATTTTCGGAAAGTAATTTTAATTCATCAATTTCCGGGTCATAGCCGTTTTTGATAATGCCTCCTTCCTTAATAGTTAAAGGTGCATTATCATCAATTGCTTTATCGATTAAGTTGCAAACATCTGTCATGCAATCCAACTGAGCAATGTCTATAATGATGGGACTGGTGAAATTGGTCAACAGCGAAATCAATTGGGGAAGGACCGCCAGAGACCTTTTAATAGCTAATAAATCACGGGGAGACGCAATTTCGCTGCCTATCCGACCGCACAGTCTTTCCAGGTCGGCAATTTCATCCAGAACCGGAGACAGGCTTTCCATCAAGGATAGATTGCTGTACAGTTCTTCTACCGAGTCTAATCTCTGATTAATCGAATCTACATCAATTAAAGGCTGCTCAACCCAATTACGTAAAAGTCGCTTGCCCATCGAGGTCAGACAATAGTCGAGTACGCTGAGAAGAGTGCCTTCATATCGATTATCGCGCATGGTGGCGGATATTTCCAGGTTTCGGCGGGTGGCATAATCAAGATCCATATAATTATGGGTGTTATACACTTTAATAGTTAAAATCTGTTTTAAACTGCTTTTCTGAGTCCGATTCAGGAAAGCCAGTATAGCACCGGCAGCTATTATGCCGCAGGAATAATCCCTCAAACCGAAAGGTTCCAGGGAGGCCACCCCAAAATAGTTTTTAAGTTCGTTTTCCGCTTCGCTCAGTTTCAGGTCCGATTCTTTTAAAGTTGTAAAAACGGTGGAACCATTAAACCGGCCGGATTGAAGCTGGAATTGAAGGTCACTCCACGGTGGCAGCAAACATTCCGCCGGATTCAAGCGAAAGAGTTCGGCTTCCAGACGGGCCAGGGTATTTTCCCCTTCCTTAATTTCAGTAACGCGAAAATCACCGGTGGAAATATCAATGTAAGCAAAACCAGTAACTTCTTTATTATCAACTATGGCAGCCAGAAAATTATTGCGGCTGTCATCGAGCATACCGGCATCCATGACCGTGCCGGGAGTGATAATGCGGGTAACTTCGCGTTTTACTATGCCCTTAGCCAGTTTGGGGTCTTCCATCTGGTCACAGATGGCCACCTTATGACCTTTGCTGATCAGTCTGGATATGTAATTGTTGACGGCGTGATAAGGAACTCCGCACATGGGAATTTTCTCATTGCCTCCATCGCGCGCAGTCAGGACGATTTCAAGTTCACGGGAAGCTAATTTGGCATCTTCAAAAAACATTTCATAAAAATCACCCAGACGAAACATCAGTATCGCGTCCTGATTTTGTGATTTTATTTCCAAATATTGTTCGATCATGGGAGTATATCCGGCCACGATTATCTTCCTCCTAATGAAGGGGGTCAAGCTTAAATTAAGGAGTAGGTGAGATTAATTTCAATCCCACCTAATTCATTAATTAAAACCTGACCCCCTCATACTAGCAGCTACAAGAACTGCCGCAAGATTCACAACCGCCGGAACAACCGCCGCCGCCACCACTGATGGCCTGGTTCATGGCAAAGTAGATTCCTTGCATGAGACTGTCGAATTTTTGCTGGGCTTGCATAAGGTCTTGAATAAGAGCGTTGTTATTGATCTGCTGTTCCAGAATACTGAGTAAATCTTCATCTGATTTTCCCAATATAAGGCCGTTGCCGCTATTACTCTTATTATCAACTTTGTTTCTGGTATCCTGGTAGCGCATAATGAGATCATACGCTTCTTTGTCCTGGGTTACGAGCGCCTGTTTGGCTTTAAGATTCTCAATCTCTTCGGAATTAGCCACGGCATTGCCCAGTTCAAAGGCCATCTTGATAATGTCATCTGTGTTCACTAATGTATCCTCCCCAATATTATTTGTCGTTCTGCTGAACGTCTCCAAACAGCGAGAACGTTTTCCCTTTCGTTATTTTAACATTTATTAAACTGCCTATTAAATTATTTTGACCGGAAAAAATCACTATACGATTAGTACGTGTTCTGCCGCTGAGTTTTTCCGGATTGGTTTTGCTGGGTCCTTCAACCATAAGTTCCTGACAGGTACCTTCCAGTTTTTTATTTAATTCCAGAGCTATGCCATATTGAACCCGGTTCAGCTCCAGTAAACGGCTTTTCTTTACTTCGAGCGGGACCTGATCTTCAAAAGTTGCTGCTTTTGTACCCGTACGGATGGAATAAAGGAAGGTAAAGGCAGCATCGAATCTGACTTTTCTTACCATGTCCAAAGTATTTTCAAAGTCCTCATCTGTTTCGCCCGGGAAACCCACTATTAAGTCACTGGTAATGGCCACGCCGGGAATCCGCTCCCGCATCTTTTGCGCCAGTTCCAGGTAATGTTCGCGGGTATAGCCGCGGTTCATGCGTTGGAGGATTTTATTACTGCCGGCCTGCAACGGTACATGGATATGTTCGCACAGTTTATCGTGTGAGGCGATAGTGTCGATCAACTTATCGGACATGTCTTTGGGATGGGAAGTGGTGAAACGAATTCTTTCCAAACCGTCAATTTTACTGGCCATTACCAGTATATCCGCAAAATCCACCTTTTCATCCAAGCCTTTGCCATAAGAGTTTACATTTTGGCCCAGCAGGGTAACTTCCCGGTAGCCCAGCATGGCCAGTTCCTCCAATTCCTGCTGGATATTATCCGGGGTCCGGCTGCGTTCCCGGCCTCTGGTATAAGGAACTATACAATAACTGCAAAAATTATTGCATCCATACATAACATTAACGAAGGCACTTAAACCGGGGCGTCTTAACGCGGGTAACGGATCAATAACTTCTCCCGCATTGGTCCAGATTTGTTCCACCCGTTTTTTGCCGTCCCTGGCCTGATCAATCATGGCAGGAAGTTCGTGTATATTATGGGTTCCAAAAATTATATCTACCCCGATTTTATATAACCTTTGTTTGACTTCAGGCAGTTGAGCCATACATCCACCGAAAGCAATAAGCATGGAGGGGTGTTTTTTCTTGATCGCGTTGACTTCTCCAAGTTTACCATAAACTTTGTTTTCGGCCGAATGGCGTACACTGCAGGTATTAAAAATTACTAGGTCAGCTTCATCCAAATTGTCAACTTCCTGGTATCCCATTGCTTCAACCAACCCGGCCATAGTTTCAGAATCCCGGACATTCATCTGGCAGCCATAGGTTATTATATGATAGTTACTGCCTGGTGCAGCATTTACTTGCATCTACGAAAGCCTCCATGTCTTATAAAATGCTTAGTTCGAACAGCAATAAGAAAAAATTGCTCCGGAGAGCAATTTCCTTATTGAAACGGTGTTTTCAGAATAACTAACTTAATTGAGGGCCTGGGAATCTTTTAATATTCCATCAACAGCTTCCTTGATTTCAACTTTCATCAGCGCTCCGGCAAAGCGAGGCTGACCGTTAATCAAAGTTATCGGATAGGAATAACCCATGCGAAGCACCCGGTCCATAATCGGATAATCTTCGAGACCTTGTTTATCAACATCTACATACTTAACTACCACCTGATCATGGTAAATCTCTTTAAATTCCTCCGCCATTAACCGGGTTTGTTTTTCATAGTCCATAGTTGATCCACAACTAGCTGCTGAAGAGCAGTCGGATGTACAGCTTCAACCACTGGAAAAAGCCTGAGTGCCTTTTAATATTTCGATCATTATGGTTTTATCGGATTCAGGCATCTATATCCCTCCTAGCGTTATTATTATTTGCATAATAGCAATAATAATTAAAATTAGCAATCGCATCATTAGGCTCCATCCAATTGTATCAAGTACTTAATATAATCTTCAAGTATAACGGTACAAATTTTGTAAATAAGACCAAATTGTTTTTAAAAATGAATAAAACGGGGTTCAGGTTCCTGTTATTAGGCCCCGGCCTGACCCCGTTCAATATCTAAAGCTATTTATTTAGCCATTATATCGCATACCAGATTAGAAAATGCCACCGGATCATCTATGGCCATTCCTTCAATAAGAAGAGCCTGTGTATAGAGAAGTTCACTATAGGCTTTTATTTGGTCCCGGTCGTCCTGGAATAGCTTACACAGGGTTTCAAATATGGGATGATTGGCGTTTATCTCCAAAACCCGCTCAGCTTTGACCTGATGCCCGTCCGGCATGGAGTTTAAGACTTTTTCCATTTCCAGAGACAGCGGGCCATCACTGCTCAGGCATACCGGATGGGATTTAAGCCGTTGCGAAAGTCTGACTTCTTTAACTTTATTGTTAAGTGATTCTTTCATGAAATCAAATAATTCCTGGTAATCTTCCGTTTGTTTTTCCGTTTCCTCTTCAGTTTCAAGTCCCAAATCGCCACTGGAAACAGATTTGAATTCTTTGCCTTCATAATCATTTAAGATACGAAGCGCAAACTCATCAACATCATCCGTAAGATAAAGTATTTCCAGGCCTTTATCCTTGACCAGCTCGGTTTGCGGGAGGCGTTCGATTCTTTCGATGCTTTCACCGCAGGCATAATAGATATATTTTTGATCTTCTTTCATCCGTTCAGTATATTCTTTAAGGGTTACCATTTTATTCTCTAAAGAAGAGCTGAACATGATGAGATCCTTTAGAAGGTCTTTGTTGGCACCAAATTTGTCATATAAACCGAACTTTAATTGCAGGCCAAAGCTCCGAAAGAACTCTTCATATTTTTCCCGGTCATTGTTCAGCATGTCGGAGAGTTCATTTTTTATCTTTTTCTCCAGATTGTTGGCTATAATCTTTAGCTGCCGGTCATGCTGGAGCATCTCCCGGGAGATATTTAATGATAAATCCTGGGAGTCCACCAGGCCTTTAACAAAGCTAAAATAGTCAGGCAATAGATCGGCGCATTTTTCCATGATTAAAACACCATTGGAATAGAGCTGCAGCCCTTTTTCAAATTCTTTGGTGTAATAGTTATAAGGAGTCCTCGACGGTATGTACATAAGTGCGTTAAAAGTTGCCGTTCCCTCGGTACTGGTGTGGATTACCCGGAGTGGATTTTCGTAGTCAAGAAATTTATCCTTATAAAAGTTATTATAATCTTCGTCAGTCAGCTCACTTTTATTTCTGCGCCATAAAGGTATCATACTGTTGAGTACTTCAGTTTCAGTATAGCTTTCATAGTCATCTTCAGAACCTTCTTTGAGCCGTGATTTCTCGACATCCATCTTGATCGGATAACGAATATAGTCAGAGTATTTTTTTACAATCGCTTTAATTTTGTATTGCTCCAGAAATTCATCATAGTTGTCTTCCCCGACATTATCTTTAATCTGCAGTATTACATCAGTCCCGACTTTATCTTTGCTGCAATCGGTTATGGTATAACCTTCGATACCTTCTGATTCCCATTTATAAGCCTGGTCAGAACCATAAGCTTTGGTGATAACCGTGAGACATTTGCTTACCATAAAGGCAGAATAGAAACCGACCCCGAATTGACCTATAATTTCAATATCGTCCATGGCTTCGGTTTCTTTGGTAAAGGCCAGAGAACCGCTCCGGGCTATGGTGCCGAGGTTGCTCTCCAGTTCTTCTTTAGTCATTCCGCAGCCATTGTCCGAAATGGTAAGGGTACGATTATTCTTATCGATATTGATTACGATATTGAAATCTGTTCGGCTCATCCCTAAGTTTTGGTCGGTTAAGGAACGATAATACAATTTGTCAATAGCATCACTTGCATTGGAAATCAGTTCTCTTAAAAAAATTTCTCTGTTGGTATAAACAGAGTTAATCATTAAATCCAGAATACGTTTGGATTCCGTTTGAAATTGTGTCTTTTCCATCTTTGCAACACCTCTTTTGAATTATATTAATCAAGAAATCTATTTGTTTAGAGTTATAATTCAATGCTCGAAAAAAATCAAGGGGCAAATATACTTTGAATCAGATAAATTTAACTGCTATCAGCCCAATGATCAATATCCAAAGGCATATTATAAAAGTTCCGGCCCGCCAGTTTGATTTTAATAATGGTTGTGCTGATCGGGCCTGCCGGCGGCAGTTCTCCATGATGTCGGCCGGTATTAACCGTATGGCCAGGGCTATTCCGAGTGGTATCAATAACAAATCATCTACATAGCCCAGGATGGGAATAAAATCCGGTATCAGATCTATCGGGCTTAACGTATAGCCGAGCACCAGGGCAAGTACGACTTTGGCATACCAGGGAACGTCATCCCGTTGGAGGGCAAAATATAGTGCACCGATTTCATTTTTTAGATTTTGGGCATGTGACTTGATATTTTCCAGCATTATTTATAAAGGGGCCGGGAAAGACCCCTCTAGCTTTCTACCGTAATACAATGGTTATCAGAATACGACTTTTCATAAACCACCCAGGTATCGCTTAAATAGTCGTGGGCGCAGCGTTTTTCACTGTTGAACCAGCAGACAATATAGCCGAGATTAAGCCCCATAAGCTGTGAAAGGGTTCGGGCTACCAGTTCGCGGAAAACCACGGTAATCCAACTCAAAGGTTTGCCGCTGCGCTGGATTACCTTAATACCCAGTATCATCTTACCCAGGGTTTGTTGATAGTACCGGGTCATAATTATAAAATAAGCTGTACCGATAATTCCCAGGAACAGCGAATTAACATGCGAAATCTGATAAATGAAACTGTTACTGGACACATGGGCTGATAAAGCGTTCCAGACAATAGAGTTCAAGGCGGCAATAACCAGTATGTCGGCAGTAAAGGCCAACAAACGAGTCCAGAAGCCTGCCACCCGGTAAATACCATCATTTTTATGACCCGGCTCAGGACTAGTTTCGGTCCGGGGGGTATTTTCATCATTTATGGTCACGATATAAGCCTCCTAAAGGTTTAATAGAAAATACTGTTGTTGTCATTCTGAACATAGTGAAGAATCTTGCCGCTATTGACGATTAACAAGGGAAAGATGCTCCGTTAACACTCAGGATGACGCATTTTCATTGCTGGTTGTGTCCTCCGGTTAGAGACGGTTAATTAGCAATATACATAAGCATGGGACCGAGTTCCTGCTCCATTTGCTGCTTTAATCCCAGCAGATCGAAGGCGGGTGCACGCATGGATTTAAACCAGCTCCAAAAATTAGGTCCCGGATTCTTGAAAAGCAAGATTTTTGGATTATTGGTATTAGTCAGATCAGCGGCACCTTGGATAGCCTGATCCAAATTGCCTACATAATCCACCAATCCTAAATTTTTGGCCTGGGTTCCGGAATAAATTCTTCCGTCGGCCAATTGCAAGACCTGGTTCCGATCCATATTCCTGCCCTTGGCGACTATATCTACAAAATAACCGTAACTTTCATTTACCAGACTTTGCATAATGGCTTTTTCCTGTTCATTTACAGGACGCATAGGATTCAACAGGTCTTTTTGCTCACCGCTTTTAAAAGTTACATCTTTTACACCTATTTTATCAGCTAATTCCTGGTAATTATAGGTTCTTATGATAACTCCGATGGAACCGGTCAAGGTATTGCGATTGGCGTATATCTTGTCAGCGGCCATGGATACATAATATCCACCGGAAGCAGCTTCCTGGCTCATATATACCACCAGCGGTTTTTTGTATTTGGCCTTCAATTCCATAATACGGTTGTAAATCTCGTCACTTTCGTATACTCCGCCGCCGGGGGAATTAACCTGCAGAACAATTCCTTTAATATCGTGACGGGAAAAAGCATTCTCCAATTGTTTGAGAAATACCTGATGATTATAGCCGCTGCTTAAAGTCGGATTATCCGTACTGTTTTCCATTATTACTCCTTCGAGCTTTAGCAGGGCAAGGGCCTGGCCGCTTCCCTCACGATAAACTTCAGTAGCATTGGCCAAAGTATCTGTTCCATTGATATAACCCAGAAGGGTGGAGTTCCCTTGTGCTTTTTCGCTTTCCAATTTGGTGGAACTAATCGCCCATACTACCAGTAAAACCAAAAATACCGCCAGGGCCCACCATCGTTTACTATTCATAGCTCAATAACTCCTCTCATCGAAACCTTTAAATAGATTATATAGTAAAATAAATTTCTTAAGTTGATAATTTTATTACCTTATAACAATATGCCACTTTATTATTATATTAATTACATTTAGGTTTATTTACTCCGAAGACGTAAACTAGAATTTATTTTATTGTAAAAAATAGCCTTTCACTTGAGCAGGAAAGGCTATTTTATAAATGAATTCAATTGGGGATAGAAATTATTCGTTGGTCCAGCCCAGACGTTCCAGTAACGTAAAACACAGGCTCAATAATATGGCCACTATGGTGGCCAGTCCCATTATTCCACCCCGATTTCCCTCTTGGACAAACAAATTCCTCCTAAAACCTTATATCTTAAACCTTTTACAACAGGTTTAAACGATCTCCCGCATCGCCCAGACCAGGTACTATATAGGCTTTATCGTTTAGTTGCGGGTCAATTGCCGCCGTGACAATTTTGAGGGCAGGATATTTTTGTTGAAGCTGATCAATTCCTACCTTGGTGGATAAGGCGCAGCAAAATGTAATTTTATCGGGAGAATATCCTTTATTAATTACCATTTCAAGCGCCTTTACGCTGCTGTTGCCGGTTGCCAGCATCGGATCGAGCACTAAAACCCGATCAAATTCGTCCGGATCATCAGGTACGGTATTAAGATAAGGTTTGGCCTCAAGTGTATCGTGATCACGGGCAATTCCAATATGAGCAACCTTGGCCGAGGATAAAATTCTGGTAAAGCTTTCGACAAATCCTAATCCTGCTCTTAATATAGGAATTAATAAAATTCTGCAGTCATTGACAAATGAACAATGTGCTTCTACCTCTAGTGGTGTGATTACAGAATCTGTGACGGTTTCCAGATCACAGGTTGCTTCCATAGCCAAAAGCAGACCTAGTTTGTCCATGGCGCGGCGAAACTCTTCCGTTTTAGTGTCTTTGCTTCTTAGAATTTTCAGGCAATTTCCAGCCATAGGATGTTTAATTAGATTTACTGAACTCATGATGGTTTCTCCTCCTCCGGTTTATTTCTAAGTACGCAAACTATACAATTTTCGACAAGCATTTGAATTCTCCTTCAAGTCTAAATTATTTTTATATATTGTCTTTAGCATAAGCCATATGAACGACCAATATCCTATTTCACAACCATTACTATTTGGCTACCAGTTCCGACCAATCTTTTTGTCTCCTGGTGTGTCTATGGCCACCGTTCGTACGTCATTAAAAAGTACTGCATCCAAAAAAACGATCCGCATGTGCCGCTAAGCCGGGAAAAATGGTATTATTAATAGGTGCAGCAATAAATGAAAGAAAAGAAAGATAATTATGACAAACAACTTTAAAAATTTGGGCATTTCGCAACCGATTTTACGCGCGCTGGAAGAGATGGGCTTTGAGTTGCCAACAGAAGTGCAGCAGAGGGCAATTCCTCATATTCTAAATCGAGAAGATCTGATCGTTATGTCAAAAACGGGCAGTGGCAAGACTGCTGTTTTTGGTGTTCCCATGTTGCAATTAAATGATCCCCATGCGCCTGGCCCCCAGGGTCTGATTCTAACACCAACTCGGGAACTGGCCGTCCAGGTTGACAGTGACATTAAACAGATGGCAAAACATCTTCAGCATAGGACAACAGCTGTATACGGCCAGCACAATATGGAAACGGAAATTCATAAGCTTAATAGGGGTATTTCCATTGTTACCGGAACACCTGGCCGGGTCTACGATCACATTCAACATGGTAATCTGGTAACAAAGCATATCCGTTTTTTGGTTATTGATGAAGCCGACCGGATGCTGGACATGGGCTTTATCGATCAGGTAGAGAGGATCATCAAAACTCTTCCCCGGGAGAGAGTAACGCTGCTTTGCTCAGCCACTATACCTGCTGAAGTACGTAAGATCTGCCGGGAGTATATGAAGAATCCGGTAACGATTGAGATACAATCACAGACTAAGACTGTAGATACTATAGATCAATTTTATTACCGCATGGATGAAAACGAAAAACGCAAACAGTTGAACCGCCTGCTGCTGATTGAACGGCCGGAAAGCTGTTTGATTTTCTGCAATACTCGCATGACGGTCGATAAAGTTCAGCGATTTTTGTCCCGGAAGGGTTATGCCTGTCAGGCTTTGCACGGAGATATTCCCCAAAATAAACGTATGCGGACCATACAACGCTTCAAGCAGGGTGAGTTTCATTTGCTGGCCGCCACAGATGTCGCCGCGCGCGGCATTCACATCGACAATTTGTCACTGGTAATCAATTATGATGTCCCTTTTGAGAAAGACAGCTATGTGCATAGAATTGGGCGCACCGGCCGAGCCGGGAACGGGGGGCGGGCTATATCGTTCGTTACCGGTGAAGACATCATGACCCTTTACGAGATAGAAGAGCATATCGGAGCCATGATTCCTGAAGTGGAATTACCCGCAGAGGCCGATTTGAATGAAAATAGGGCTGAGGCCCAGAAATGGATACAGGCTAATGCACAGAAGGAGGTTCCGGCCGCTCCTTCGGAATCGAATTTCAAAAGAAATCAAAAGAAACGCCCTCATAAAAATTACGGGCATGATCGTAAAACCGGAAAAGGAGTTAATAAACTACCTCCTTCGGTGGAGCAGTCCAAACCATTAAACTCTATCAATAAACCGGTACCTGCCCGTTCGGCAGAAACGAGTTCTCCTGCCCCATCAAAAACAGCTATCGTATCGGGCCAGGCAGCAACAACCAAAAAACCATTTTTCAAGCGTATCTTACAGCGTATATTGGGCAGATAAGTAGGCAAACAGAAAGGCTTCTTTCTGTTTGCCTAATACTTGCCAATTACGGTTAGGTTTATTTGCTATCGTCTATAGTTTCAGTATTTTCCTGGATTAGGTCTTGTTGCTGGTTTTGCGCAGGGGCTGAATCTTTTATATTTTCTTTATTAAGGTTGGGCCCGGCCGCATCATGATTGCCGGACTCCGTTTGGGTTAACAGGGTTAAACATTTTGACAATTTTACATTAAGTGATCCAATATAAAATAAAGCAAAGGCGATGCCCCCATAAAGTGCGATGGGTTCAAATATTCCGGGCAGCAAAAATGATGGTATTAATTGTTTGATAACATCAGCAGCAGGGTATCCCTGAGCCACATATTGATTAACATTATTTTTAAACAATATAATATTGATAATTAATAACGCAATTGCCATAACAGCTGCAATTGAGCCGGCAACATAGGGAGCGACCGAACCGGCAGTTTTTTTTGATTTTTCCGTTCCATTTTTTCTAGTAAATTTCATATTAGCTAGTCTCCTTTTTGTGCCTGAAGTAATCCGCTATAACAAGGATTATGTTATTGGCGTTCCTGACGAGATTAGTTTAGCACTGTTAATTTAATTTAACCTGAAAATTAGCCAAAAATTTGCCTAGGTATTTTAGACTATAAATATATGTTGTGTAATAAACCTGATTTCTATTACGGAGCTGCTATTAAAATAAAATCAAGCCGGTGTCACCCTAATGGTTGGGAGCAAATGATGATAACAAAAGATACTATAATTCGCGGTTTAAAAAACGGCCTGCTTATCACATGGGATTTAAGCAAGATCGTAGTACCGGTATTCTTTGCCGTTACTTTTTTAAAATATACCCCGGTTCTTCCCTTCATCTCCAGACATATGGCCGGACTAATGCATTTGGTGGGACTCCCCGGCGAAGCTGCCCTGCCACTGGTAATGGGATATTTCCTTAATATTTATGCTGCGATCGGGGCCCTTTTGCCGCTGGGCTTGACTGCCAAACAAATCAGTATCATGGCTGCCATGCTTTTGATGGCACACAGTCTGCCCATGGAACTGGCCGTAAATAAAAAGACCGGTGTTAAGGTAAAGGGATTGTTGCTGGTCCGGCTGGTATTATCGGTTACAAGCGGGCTGCTGGTTAATTGGTTGATGTAGAGGAGGAAAGATGGTGTCTGTTGTGGCTATTCTACAAGAAGCCTGTTGGGGATCACTGAATAATGTTTTGCGAATGGCGATAATCATTATTCCACTCATGCTTTTAATTGAAATATTTAAGGACCTCAATCTGCTGGAACATTTAACTTCCCTCGTTAATCCGCTGACGCGCTTTATCGGGTTAGACCCGGAGGGAAATCTTCCCTTGATGGCCGGTTTGTTTTTCGGTATAAGTTACGGTGCCGGGATTATTATCAACAGTGCGCGAGAGGGAAAGCTGACCATGGAGGATATTTATCTCATTAACCTGTTTCTCGTTATCTGCCATTCTCTGTTCGAAGATACGCTTCTTTTCGCCGCCATCGGGGCCAATTGGCTTCCGCTTTTAGTGGGCAGATTTCTTCTGGCCATCCTGGTCTGTGCACTCTGGTATCGATGGCATGCTCACCTACCCATCCCCGCTGCCTCCGGCAGGACAAGCTAATAAAGCCAACAAAAAGAACGTCCCTTTGTTGGCTTTATTTTCCTTTGGAGTAGAGAGCGCCTAACGCCATTATAACCGCGAAAACGATTAGATATGCCACAACTGCGATGCGATGCGCAAAGCAAGCGGCTATCATCATAAAAGCGCTGCCGATAACTGCCAGTGTCGGCATAATATATCGTTTGAAGGCCGGCAGGTCTTTTTCTTTTTTCATTACCATAATAAAAATGGGAATGTATAATGCATAGATAGTTACAATAGGAAGTTCTGAGGAATCAAAACAGAAAAAACCAAACCAGTGTTGGCCAAGGTTGGCGCCATAGAAGAACAGCAGCCAGATAGCACATAGCAACAGGCCAAAGATAGCCGAATTGGTAGGCATATTGGTAAAATTGTCAACCTGTTTGAACAACCTGGGGTTAGGTCCTTGATTTCTTGCAGCGATGGAATAAATCCCTCTGGTACAACCCAGCATCAGGCCATTTAACGTCCCCAAACAGGAAATTATAACAAAGACAAAGAGCAATGTTCCTCCGATACCTGAAAATATGGTCTCAAAAGCAAGTTTAGCGCCTGCTTCGCCTCCGGCCATTAGTGTTTGATTAGTAACGGCACCGGCCAGGCCGACGTAATACATAATATAAACCAGCATTACCGTAAAGGTGCCGGCGACTAAGGCAATGGGAAGATTTCTTTTGGAGTCTTTAAGCTCAGCATTGATACTGGTGGCAATAATCCAACCTTCATAGGCAAAGGAGGCAGCAACTACGGCGGTGAATAATGCAGTGGCAGAGTTTACCTCGGTAACAACCGTAGTAAAATTCTGTACTATCATACCGTTGTTAAGTCCTGCAACAGTACCTGCTACTGCCATTATCAGCAGTGGTACAAGTTTGATTACGGTAGTTGTAACCTGGAATTTACCTGCTAAAACCGGGGATAACGCGTTTAGCGCATAGCCGGCCACCAAAAAGAACCCGGCAATGGTCATACATTCTCCGCCGGTAATATCCCAACCAAATAATACCGCAGTATAACGGGCCGATACCCATGCCAGAACAGATGTTATGGTAGGATAATAAATCATAGCCATAAACCATCCGACATAGTATCCATACTTCTTACCCATGGCTGCTTCAGCATAATCAACAATTCCGTTAACATGCTCATATCTTGTAGCCATTACCGAAAAGGTGTAAGCACAAGCAATCATAATTAGACCACCGATCACCCATGCCAAAATTCCAAGTGGCAAATCTCCGCCGGTTGCGGTTAGAATTTTTTCAGCCTTAAAGAAAACGCCGCTGCCAACTACGATCCCCACTACCATAGCGATCGCAGTATAGAGTCCGTATTTCTTACTCAGCTCTGTCCCCATTAACTTCCCTTCTTTCGTGTTGGTTGCCGCTAAATAGTTTAACAGATTT
>DHSK01000019.1:0-22226 GCA_002408445.1 Syntrophomonas sp. UBA5288 | reverse complement strand
CTGGTGTCCTTCATACCTCTGGCGATATGTACATAACCTTGCGTGGTAGAAATAGCTGCGTGCCCCATATCATGCTGCAAGCGCCAAAGGTTGGCAGTTTCATCCTGGGCCACGGAGGTGGCATAGGTATGCCTGAGCCAGTGGGGAGAAGCGTTCTTGCTGATGCCGGATGTTTCCACACACTCTTTGACCATCTTCCAGATAGTCTGTCGTGAATAATTATTTCCAAATCGATTGGGAATAAAAGCCGACTTGTTCCGGGGATCAATTTTGCTGGTAAGTCCTTCCGCTTCTCTATATGCCACAATAATATCCCATAAGCTGGGAACTATTTTTAAGACTCTGGTTTTATTGCCTTTACCGGTGATGCTAACGCAGATCTCGCCGCCAGGACCAATAAAAAAATTGCGCCACATCAGCTGGGCCAGTTCACTTTCACGACAACCGGTACAGGCTAAAAAGTAGACCATAAGCAAATGAGCCAGGCTTTTCCTTTGTGCGGCCAGGATAATAGCCAATAACTCATCGTCGGACAGAATCCTTTGGGCAATCTTATGGTCGACTCTCTGCGTTTCCAGAGGTTCAGCCGGATTGAACGGTATGTAACCTATTTTAAAAGCATATTTAAAAAGGCTCTTAATCGTAGCAATTTTGCGATTCTGAGTGGAGACAGCCAGTACCACCGGATCCCGGTAAGGGTCAGGATGGGCCAGATAGTTTGAATAATCCACCAGATCAGCATATGTGATCGCAGAAAAAGCCTTATATTCAACATATTTAAAAAATTCGTTGATGACTCCACTGTAAACATCAGCCGTAGTTCGGGAACGACGGCTTTTCGTATCGAGAAACATGCCAATAATCTGAGCATCACTATTGTTAGTTACCGTTAATTGATTTTCCATGCAATACCCTCTTGTCATTTTATAAAACTCTTAGTTAAAATCACAATACACAATATAAAAATACTAAATAAATATTTCTAAATATATTAAACCATTTACATGATATAACTAATTATACAACTATATTAGTAACAAAAACATATAATATAATTTGGAATATAAATATATTAAAATATGATTAGTAACATTATAGCAGCTAAACGACAATACCATAGTTTTGTCGTTAACAATAATAATGCGATATTGAGTAATATAATAAATATATATTTTGAAATAATTATAATTTGCACGATATAAATAATCTGGTATATATGTATGATATTAATAATTAATGTTAGATATATTTACTATATATTATGATATAATCTATATAATAAACTAGATATGTAATTTTAAAATAAAGGAGTATGCGTTTTGAAAGAAGCTTTGGATTCTATCAGATCCCAACTGCAAATGAATCTGGGAGGCCTGGATGAAAGAAAAACGGATCGGTATTTTGTATCGACCATTTTAGAAGAATTGGGGTGGGACCTGGCTAATCTTAATGAGACCGTCATGGATTACGCTGTAAAAGGATTAGAACAGGCAACTGAAATCTATTATGCTTTATACTCCCAAAATGTACTGCTGCTATTGGTCGATATCCGGCCGTTATATTCTGATTTAACCAATCTGAATTCATTCACCAAAACTTTTAGAACAGCCCAGCATTCACCCGCTAAGTACCTGGCCTTGTCAAACGGTGTCGAGTGGCGTTTGTTTTCTGTTACACCGGAAGAGACTTCGCTGGTAATGGTGGTAAGCGTTAATGATGAGGGTGCGGAAGAAAAGCTGCTTTTACTCAGTAAAGAAGCAATTTTGGATGGTCGGCTGACCAATTATCTTAGTAATCATCTGGTGGAGGAAAAAGCAGCAGATGATGAGAGAAAACCTAGAAATCGAGGTTACCAAATTACTGACGCAACTCACAACGGTATTAATAGCTTAAGAAAAAAAATTGTGAACAATCGATCAGTCAAAGATCAGGAGATAAGCAATAGTCTGATTGTAGAAACGGTGCTTAGTGTATTTCTGGAAACCGCGGATGGGTTTGCTTATGAAGACATTTCTAATGCGGTGGTTCTCAAAAAGAAAGTAATCGATTCTTTTAAAAAATATTTTTCCTCGTAAGCTCGTCCTGCTATTTATCGGGTTGACTAATACCAGGAAGGGTATTTTATTCTGCCACTTCCAAGATCATAAAAATAGTAGCTTTTCGTTTTATTTGTTCTTTTTTGGTTGCTTCTTTCCCCACTGCTGTCATAGTAACTCTACCGTATATAATTTCGACCATATTCCGTTCTATTAAAACATCTACCACAATTGATGCCTTTTCGAAGCTTCCGCTATGGTTAACAATCACTTCGAAGGGCGTGAATAGCCGGTGTTTAAGCAAACATAATAAATTAAACTCTTCATTATTTAATGTAAGCAATACCCATCACCAATTTATTATATTCGTAACATAGAGTAATGTTTATAATTGGACCAACTGATAAATCCAGAGCATGTTTAAGCCTCCATTTTCCCGCCAATCGAAGAAGCTGACATTCCAGAATTTACTCCGGAAAAAACAGTTAGTACGCCTACTGCCAATATTGGAGATGTGGTAACTTATACCGTAACATTAAGAAATACCTGTACCAGCCCCTTAATGTTTATAGCTTTCCTGGACCCTCCACCAACTGGATTATCTTTTGTGCCCGGAACGGTAACAGTTAATGGAGTACCAGATGCGACTTTGGATCCTAATAATGGATTTATAATACCGGATATTCCAGGCGGAAGTGAAGATGCTATAACTTTTGACGCTCAAGTTGATTTTCTTCCCTCTCCTAATATATTTATTAACCGGGCATTTACAGCATATGCTTTTAACCCTGTAGAATGCGGATTGCTCAATTTCTTTTCTTTAATAAGTAATGATGTTCCACTGGAAGTAATATCAGCCGATGTGGCAGTTAATAAATCAGCCATTCCTAATCCGGTAGCACCGGGACAGACATTAAATTATGCCATTTTAGTCTTAAATGCCGGGCCAGCAGATGCACAAAATGTTGTTTTGACCGATGCTATTCCAGCGGAAATTATCAATTCGGAGTTCTCTACCGATGGTGGAGCAACCTGGAATTCCTGGACCGGTTCTTATAACGTAGGCACATTGCCCAATGGTGCTTCTAGGACTATTTTAATCAGAGGAACTGTAACGCGTTTTAATAAAGGGAATATATTTAACACTGCTAGAGTAACTTCCACCACCCCGGATCCTAATCTAGCCAATAATACCTCAACGGCAGAAACGTTTATTTGCAATCATTCTGAAATGTGTTGCCATTGTAAAACTAAGGGCTGCCATTATTGTAATAATACGACCTATAATTCTTTTACAATAAACTTGAATAGTGGATGTTTACGGTAGGGATAGCATCTGTCTTTGGCGGATACCGCTCCTCTTCGGGGCGGTATCCATTCGGTTAAAACTAAACCCCTGCCAATTCTGCCGAATTAACAGGGGTTCGTTGACCGTCGCATTTAACAAATGATACCGAGCAATTCCTCGAAATTAATATCATAAAAACTATTTTCCAGATTAAGTTGTTCCAAAGCCTCTTTTATACTTTTTTGATTATATTCAATCCCAATCAGAGCATCGCAAAGTACGGAAGTATCGATTGATCCGAAAAAGTCCCCATAAATGCTGCAACTTTCGATGATACCATTGTTCACATCCAACTTGAACTCCATTTTACCGCCGTCAAAACGTCCCGTCCTGGTAATATTGAACTTAGGTGATTTACCGTAATTCCACTGCCAGCTTTGAAACTTGTTTTGGGAAATTTCCTCTATTCTCTGGATATCCGCTGAAGTAAGCTTATATTCCCGAGTCGAACCATTCATAATGCTTTCCACCATGAGCTTCTTGAATTCCGGCCCGTCCATAGGTGCCAGCAAATGTTCAGAAATGTTAGTAACCCGTTCCCGGACCGATTTGATACCTTTGGAAATGATTTTATAATCATCCGCAGTTATGCACCTGATCATCTGTTCAAAATCGGTATTAAAGAGCAATGAGCCATGATGCAAGGTATAACCATGGTGTTTGCACTGGGCATTGCCGGAAAACTTCTTATTTCCGATAGTAAGGTCATTCCGGCTGTTAAATTCAGCTTTGACCCCTATTTGATTTAACGCTTTTATTACCGGTTCAATGTATTTGGCAAAATCGATTTGTTCAGCATCACCCCTGGTTATAAAGCTGAATTGCCATCCGCCCATATCCGTATAAATAGTTCCGCCGCCGGTGATTCTTCTCACCACATTGATGTGATGCTCATTTACGTATTTATCATTAATTTCCTCTAAAGCATTCTGATA
Source organism: Syntrophomonas sp. UBA5288 (assembly GCA_002408445.1). GTDB lineage: Bacteria > Bacillota > Syntrophomonadia > Syntrophomonadales > Syntrophomonadaceae > UBA4851. The sequence continues at coordinate 17,907 of DHSK01000019.1, read as the reverse complement.
TTTCCCGATCATGACCGTAGGCTCGGTTCGCCAGAAAAGAAATATTTCATCTTCCGGCAGTTGTTTTTCCGTTATAAGATAATACTCCAGGGCAAAACTAAAATAGGGATTAAGCGAAGTATTTTCAATATATATCATTCTATTTTTTCCTTGCCTCTTTTATCGCTTCGTCCGCATTATAGGAACTTCGAACAAAAGGATCGCTGGCGATATATTTGAAGCCCTTCTCCTCTCCTACTCTTTTATACTCGGCAAACTTATCCGGATGGACGTATTCCTTTACTTCAGCATGCAGCTGGGATGGACGCAGATATTGACCTATGGTGAAAATATCACATCCGGCTTTTAAGCTATCATCCATAACCTCATAAACCTGCTCGCCGGTTTCACCCAGCCCAACCATAATGCCGGTCTTGGTCAGGATATGAGGTGCTTTCTCCTTAATGTATTTAAGCACATACAGGGAACGGTCATAATTTGCTTCCGGCCGTATCTTGCGGTATAGGGATTTTACCGTTTCAATATTATGGTTGATAACATTGGGATTGGCCTTAATGACGATGTCCAGATTGGCGTCGATCCCTTTTAGATCAGGTATCAGCACTTCAATCGTTACCTGGGGATTTAATGCTCTGACCGCCTCAATGGTTTGGGCAAAATGATCAGCCCCGCCGTCTGGAAGGTCATCCCTGGTCACACTTGTGATTACAACATGCCTCAAGCCCAGTTTTTGTACCGCTTCGGCCACATGCTGCGGCTCGTTGGGATCAACTGCTTCAACATGACCTTTGGAAACATTACAGAATCTGCAATGTCTGGTGCAAATACTGCCTAAAATCATAAAGGTAGCTGTTTTCTTTTTATAACATTCGCCCATATTAGGGCAGTTAGCCTCTTTACATACCGTATTTAATTTCAGGCTGAGCATCAGATTACTAACTTCATCCACTGCTTCTTTATTAAAACTGACTTTTAGCCAGTCTGGCTTTTGTTCCATTCTTTCCACCTTACTCTGAACATTCAATAACTGCTACGATCTCATCTACTTTTACTTCATCACCCTCGTGGAAAAGAACCTGCTCTAAAGTTCCATTTTCCATGCTTTCAATCTCACTGACAACCTTATCAGTTTCCAGTTCAAAAATCACTTCCCCTTTTTTAACGGTTTGCCCGGGTTTTTTAGTCCAGGCTACGAGAACTCCCTTTTCCATCTTATCGCTTAGTTTGGGCATTTTAATCATTTTTTGCACGCTATTTACCTCCTAAAAAAAGCACAAGGCTAATTTTGCAACATCGATTTCTTCGGCATTTGACTTAGATAGTAGTTCATTAAGTCTATTGTTAATTACGGTATAGCTATAGCGCAACCCTCTTACCGCATCTTCTATATTATTTACCGGCAACTGGCCTTTTAGGACTTCACATTGCACAATAATCCCGTTTTCAACCTGCAGGCTCAGGGAAACAGATGCACCACCAAGGGTGCTTTCTTTAACATAAGAAAATCTGGGGGAGTTTCCATAATTCCATGCCCAGGTGGAATATTTGCTTTGGGACAGATTTCTAATGGCAGCCCAATCTTGCCCGGAAAATTCAACCTCCTGAATCCCCTCCGGGAACATAGTCTTCAGCAGTAATGTCTGAAATTCATCTATAGTCATGGCATGGTTAGCGATATGTTCTTTAATATTGGTCACCTGACTTCTGGTTGACTTAACTGCGTTAGAGGTAAATTCACCTTCGGCTGTTTTGAGCAGGTCATGCAACATTGATAGATCGGTATCGAAAAGCAAGGTACCATGATGCAGTATCCTTCCCCCGGCTATGGCCTGAGCACTGCCGGAAATTTTTTTGCCGTCTATGGCAATATCAGAGGTTCTTTTTTTCGCTGCATTAATGCCTAATGATTCGAGGGCCGAAATAACAGGATTCAAAAATACATCGTAGTCAACAAAGGAATTGGGGTTATAGTCTTTTATAAAAGAATAATTCAAATTGCCTTGGTCATGAAATACTGTCCCCCCGCCGGAATTTCTTCGGGCAACCTTTATATCCAGGTTTTCGGCGGCTTTTATATTTATTTCTTCAAAGACATTCTGATACTTTCCTAAAACAAGGCTCTTATCATTTTTCCAAAATAAAAGGTAAGAATCGTCCTTGAAATTATTGAATACGTATTCTTCCACAGCAAGATTAAAATAGATGTCATCATTTAAGCTAGCAATATATTTCAACTTGTGACAAATCCCCTTTTATAATATTTTATTTAACTTCTCCCAGATTTCCAGGCAAAATTTCTTCTAACTTAAAATCCTTTCGGAATGAGTATATATATTTAAGTTTTGTCCTCGAGCAAAGCCCGCAATCGTAATATTAAATTCTTCTGCTAAACTCAGAGTTAAATCGGTCGGCGCCGAGCGGGACAATAATATAGGTATATGACTGCGAATCGCCTTAATGAGAATTTCGGAGGCAATTCGACCGGTTAATACCAGGCACTTATCTTCGGTTATCATTTCATCCAGGAACGCTTGGCCCAGAACCTTGTCAACGGCATTGTGCCGGCCAATGTCTTCAAATCTTATTAATAAGCCGGAATGATCGGCTAAGGCGGCACTATGTACTCCGCCGGTATATTTGAAGGTTTGAGAATTATGATCCAATAGATATATTATATTTAATAATTGTTCTATCGTATACTGCGTTTTGGATTGAACCGGCTCTAATTCCCGGGCATCGTTAATGAAATATATTCCAGCTCTGCTTTTTCCGCAGCAGCTGGCTACATGGCGCCGCAAGAAATTACCTGTCTGAGGGGTGGGACAGCTGGTTTCCATATACAGCAATCCTTCTTCTTCACGGCAAGAAATGTTGGTGATATCAGAACGCTTTTTTACCAGTCCTTCACTTAACAGGAATCCAGTGCCCAGTTCCTCGTATCCCCCAGGAGAACAGATCATGGTAGCCAGTTCCATATGATTTAAGAAGAGTGTAACTGGTTTTTCAATAACAACGTCATCATTTTCAGATTTAACTATCCCCTGACGGTATTTGATAATATCATGGCTCTTGTAAAGAATTGGTCTTCGCACACAAACGCCACCTTTTTAATTAAATATTAATTCTATAGGAATTATAGTGTAAAATAAATTGTAAAACAATTAAATATTAAGTAAGTCAGGAAATTTATTGTAAATTAATCACTCTAAGTATGGGCGAACGATCTTTGAGCACATGGCGATTCCTAAAAAATAACGGCTGGCAGTTAATCAATATTTTCATTCATACTGCCGGTTCGATAACCGGCCAGATCGAGACTTGAATAAGGAAAACCTAATTCTTTAAATTTATCGGAAATCTGATCCATTATTTTATCGTTATAAAATTTATGCCGTTCAGCCGGATCTACTTCGATGCGGGCCAAATTCTCATGGACCCTTACCCTCACCTGTTTAAACCCAAGCTCTAATAAAAAGTCTTCCCCCGCTTCCACCATCTTAAGTTTTTCCAGGCTTATTCTCTGGCCATAGGAAAAGCGTGAAGCCAGGCAGGCGGCAGCAGGTTTATCCCAGCTTTTAAGCTGCATACGTTTAGATAGGGCTCGAATATCGGCTTTCCTGAGTCCGGCCTCCAATAAGGGACTAATTACTCCTAATTCTTTTATAGCCATCATACCTGGTCGATAGTCATTTATATCATCGAAATTGGAACCATCTGCCACCCACTTTATATTATTATCCCGGGCGACCGGCCAGACATGGGAGAACAAATCACGTTTGCAAAGATAACAGCGGTTGCGCGGATTATCCGCAAAACCCTCAATATTAATATTTTCCGCTTCTATTATACGATAGTTAACTTCCAGATCGTTGACAAGTTCGAGCGCATCCTCCAGTTCCCGTTGGGGGAAAGTGGAAGAATTTATAATAACAGCCAATACCTTATCGCCTAACAAGGTATGAGCTATTTTTAACAGGAAGCTGCTGTCCACCCCGCCGGAAAAAGCAACCGCCAAACTATCCAAAGACTCAAGATAAGATTCCAACTTAGCCAGCTTTTCATTTACATCCATGATACCAAACCTCATTTTCTCAATTTTAGTTATTTATATATTATCTTTTTTTATCTTACTGTGGGAAGACTCGTATATATTTACCTACTCTATTATACCTATTGTTTTTATAGAGTATAATTAAACAATATTATCTGTGGTGAGATATATGCTAAATTTTCTTTATCTGGCAATCCTATATAATAGTTAAATTTAGTATATGACGATAGCTTTAAAATACAAGTAAAATTTCTTCCCATAAGGCTCCGGCCTTAAATAGCGGTTGACTTTTGAAAAAAGTGCAGTTATCTTAAAACCTAGTATATCGATTGATTATATATTATTTGGTAGAGAAACAATAATTTATTGGCGGTGAAAAAATGTACGATGCGGTATTGGTACGATACGGTGAAATCGGATTAAAGGGTGCCAACCGGGGGTTTTTTGAATCGATTTTAATCAAGAACATTCGCCTGGCCTTAAAAAGTGAAAATGGTGCTGATGTCTATACGACTTCAGGCCGGATTTTGGTTAAAACTGACGGCAATGAAAGAAAAATTATGAGCCTTTTAACCAAGGTCTTTGGAATAGTTTCCCTGAGCCCGGTGATTAAGGTTGACGCGGATATGGAATCATTTATGGTCGCAGCCCAGCAGTTAATTAATGATTCCATAAACGCAAAAACACTACGGGTTAGTTGCCGCCGGGCAGATAAGAAATTTCCTGTTACTTCGCCGGAGGTAAGCAGAATCTTAGGATCGAAACTGCTGGATACTTTTCCCCATTTAAAAGTAGATCTGCATAATCCTGATATAACTGTAAGCGTTGAAATAAGGTCAGATGATAGTCTGGTTTATGCCGAGACTATTGCGGGCCCCGGCGGCATGCCGGTAGGTTGCAGCGGCAAAGGGCTGCTTCTGCTCTCAGGCGGACTGGATAGTCCGGTGGCGGGATGGATGGCTATGAAACGGGGTATAAAAGTAGCGGCGGTTCATTTCTTCAGTTTTCCCTATACCGGGGAACGCAGTAAGAAAAAAGTAGTTGATTTAGCGGAAAAGATAGCTGTTTATAATCAAAATGATATGGAGCTGTTGGTGGTTAATTTCACCTCTATTCAGGAGACTATCTGGAAACATTGCCCTGAAAAATTCCGCGTTACGATCATGCGCAGGATGATGCTGCGTATTACTGAAAAGATAGCTGCCCGGGAAGGCGCTTTAGCTGTTATTACCGGTGAAAGCGTCGGTCAGGTCGCCAGCCAGACTTTAGAGAGCATGAGTGTAATTGGCCAGGCTTGTTCTATATTACAGCTAAAACCTTTGGTGGGCATGGACAAAAGTGAAATAATCGATAGAGCTCATCAGATCGACACATACGATATATCGATTCTTCCGTTTGAAGATTGTTGTTCCCTCTTTGTCCCCCGGCACCCTGCTACCAGGCCAGTTTTAAAGCAAGTTATCCAAGCGGAAGCAGGAATCGATTGGGAGATCTTGATCGAGCAGGCAGTGGAAGAAGTTGAGAAAATCCATCTGGATGCGGCTTCTGAGTTGGAATATCTTGATTAATTTTATATAGGAGTTAAGTATGTCTTTAAATACTAAGGAAGTTTACCTGGATAATAGTGCGACTACACCGGTTCTGCCTGATATCGCTGATAGAATTCGTTCCGTTATGGTTGATGAATTTGGCAATCCTTCATCATCACATAGCAAAGGTGTATTAGCCGAAAGTCTTATAACCGAGGCCAGAAAGAATATTAGTCAAGCCTTGGAAGTAAAGAATAAGGAGATCTTTTTTACCTCCGGCGGTACTGAATCCAATAATTGGGCTTTAGTTAGTGCAGCCTTATCCCGTCGCAGACGGGGAGACCATATAATATGTTCTTCCATTGAACATCCCTCGGTTTTGGAAGTAGTTAAATACTTGGGCCAAAATGGATTTAAAGTTGACTACTGCCCGGTGAATCGTTGGGGAATAATTGAGCCAGATGTTTTAGCTGATTTAGTTAACCCGGGAACGGTATTGGTAAGTATAATGCTGGTTAATAATGAGATTGGTTCGGTCCAGCCCATAAAAGATCTGGTTAAGGTATGCAAAAATAAAAACCCGAATATCATTTTTCATTCCGATTGTGTGCAGGCAGTTGGCAAAGTTCAGGTTTACCCTCGTCAAATGGGGGTGGATTTAATATCCATGAGTGCTCACAAAATTCATGGACCCAAGGGGGCAGGCGCTTTATTTGTAAAAGAAGGTACTAACCTGAGATCAATTATATATGGTGGAGGACAGGAGCTGGGTTTTAGATCGGGGACGGAGAATGTTCCGGGTATCGTTGGATTTGGTATGGCTTTAAAAAGAGCTATAGGTGAACAAAACGAGATCTCTGAAAGAATGAGCTCCTTAAAAGAGTACTTATTAACGCTGCTAAACAAATATTCAGTACCCGGCCGGATCAACGGACCTGCTCTTGCACAGGCTGCTCCCCATATTATTAATCTATCGTTTGCAGGTGTAAGAGGTGAGGTGCTGGCCCGTGTACTGGAAGCCGACCAGATATATGTTTCGACCGGGTCGGCTTGCACCTCCCGAAAGACCAAAACCAGCCATGTTCTAAAGGCCATCGGTCTATCGGACCAGGAAGCCGCCGGATCAATTCGCATCAGTCTGTCCGGCTTAAATACCAGAGAAGATATGGAACACCTGGCGGAAGCCCTTAAGCATGCTCTGGAACAGTTGGTACATTGAGAAATATAACCTTTTCAACATGCCATAATGACTCCAAGATTAATACAATAATTAAGCCGGTTGAGGGCATCTTTGGTTAAAGGTTTTAGGAATGCTTATTTTCCTTCCATTTAAGCAGTAATGACGAATTGATTATAACCAGTACCGAACCGGCATTATGCACCAATGCCCCCCATACCGGGTTTAATAATCCTTTTATGGCCAGGATTATAGCCAGAAAATTTAACGCCATAGCAAAAACTATATTGCTTTTTATGGTAGTCATCATACGTTGGGACAAAGCCAAAAGATGCGGTAAATACTGTATATCATCACGTACAAAAGCGATATCGGCAGCTTCAATAGCAATGTCGCTGCCAATGCCGCCCATGGCGATTCCAACATGAGCAACCTTTAAAGCCGGGGCATCATTTATCCCGTCACCTACCATGCAAACCGGTTCGAATTTATTTTGATATTCATTAATTATCTTAAGCTTGTCTTCGGGCAAACAGTCCGAGTTAATTTCGGTTATTCCTACCTGCTGGGCAATGGCAGAGGCAGCCTCTTTATGATCCCCGGTTAGCAATACCGTCTTCACATCCATATGGTTTAATCCGGACACGATAGCTGAAGCACTCGACCTCACCGTATCAGCTAAAGCAATAAAGCCTATGGCGCCAAATTCACCCGCAAGATAAATAATGGTGCATCCCTTTTGTGTCAGTGACAATGCAGCCGTTCTTATTTCATCCGATAGGATAATCCCGTTTTCCTTCAACAGTTCGGCATTGCCGGCCAGTATACGTTTATGATCGGAATAAGCCACCACGCCACGCCCAATATGCATCTGAAACTGGTCGGGTTCATCCGGTAAAAAACCATACCGTTCTTTATAACCACTGACAATCGCCTTGCCGAGCGGATGTTCGGAGCGTAATTCGGCCGATGCCGCGATGGCAAACAGCTCATCCGTGGAATAGTCGTTCATGAAGCTTTTAATCTCTGCCACCTGTGGTTTACCGTGGGTTAAAGTTCCGGTTTTATCAAAGGTAATCTTCTTAACCTGGGAAAGGCGCTCCAGGGCATCTCCTTCCCGCACCAGAATACCATACTTGGTGGCATTGCCAATGGCCGCCATAATGGCAGTGGGTGTGGCTAATACCAATGCACAGGGACAAAAGACTACCAGAATAGTAACTGCTCTAATGATTTGACCGGTTACAAACCAGGTTGATAAAGCAGCCGTTAATGCGATGACTACAATCCAGGTCGCCCATCTGTCGGCCAGTCCAACAATTTTGGCTTTGCCGGCATCAGCGGATTTAACTAATTCAATCATCCGCTGTAATGAGCTGTCCGCGCCCACCTTGGTCGCCTGCATATCGAAAGCGCCAAATTGATTTATGGTGCCGCTTTTAACCTCATCCCCTGCCCCTTTATCTACCGGTAAAGACTCACCGGTCATAACAGATTCATCAATGGAAGTCTGGCCATTTAATATTATTCCGTCAACCGCAATCGTTTCTCCCGGACTGACCCGCAGGATGTCTCCTGCGATTATTTGATCTGCCTCTACCATGATCTCTTCCCCATTACGTAATACCCTGGCAGTTTGCGGCGTTAAGTTGACCAGCTTTTCGATACCTGCCCTGGCCCTGGCCACCGTAAGTGTTTCCAGCAACGCCCCGAGCTGCATGATAAAGGCCACTTCACCGGCAGCAAAAATCTCGCCAATGATTACCGCAGATATCAAAGCCAGCGAAACTAATACATCCGCTTTTATATCAAATTGGGTGACCAACCCGGTAATAGCTTCTTTAATGATTGGAATACCGCATAGAATAATAGCCACCCAAGCCATGTCCAATGGGAAATGGCCGATATCTAACAAGCTGATGAGCAAGGCTGATCCGGATAAAATGAGCCAAAATACATCCCTTTTTATTTCATCCAAAAGAACTTCTTTTATTTTATTTATCATCATATCCTCCGGTTATGACATGCGGGAAAAATGCTCTATAGCTTTGGCAAATTCTGCAATGGTCTTTTCCGCGTCACCGTGTTCAATCCCATCCCTTACACAGTGATTCAGATGCCCTTCCAATACAACTTGACCGACCTTATGCAGAGCACCCTTGGCGGCGTTAATTTGGATTAATACATCTTCGCAAGGCACATCTTCATCCACCATTTTGTCGATAGCATTTAACTGACCTATGATTTTTCTGATTCGCGCATGCAGATTAGCAGCATCCATACATTGACGCATTTTAATTCCTCCTTATATTATACCTATAGGGGTATAGGTATAAGTATAATATAAATTAACATATAAGTTTAAGTCAAGATGTCAAAACAACATCATAATTAATCCTCCATTTCGCAGCATATAACTATTCATTAAACAACAGTTGCACTCCGAACTTACATTAACCCCCCTTGCGATTGCTGCTAATCTTAAAGAGATGTCATTAGGGTTTTGATTTTTCTATTAAGTATTTTCCTTTCTTATTCCCAATAAGGCCGACTAATCATGCTTGGTGATTGATTTCTACCCTTGGGAACCTTATAATAGCCGATTTAGCGACATATGTAATTAAAGCGCTAAATATCAATATTTTTTCGTGCAGATATCTTTCAAATAATATTGACAATAGCTTAAAACTAACGTTATTATGATATTGATAATCATTATCATTGTTAATTCTATTGCAACATATATTTTTTATAAAAGTTAGGTTTGGCTAACTTTTTTTAGGAAAGGAGTGAATTTAATGCAAGAATTTATAGTGTTTTTAGTGGTTCTGCTGGCCCTGGTTATTATTTATTTCAAGGCCAAAGGATTATTAAACACGGTTAACGGCAAATCGGCCAAGGGCTCTTGCAACTGCGGAACGTGTTCCAGCTCCTGCCCCAGCCGCCAGTGGACGGAACCGGTTATTACGAAACAGCTGGATCCCCCAGGCCAGACAAATGATGTTTTACCACCCAAAGATGAATGAGAACTTATGCCCGATAAATTATGGAGGTGCTATATATGACCCGTACTTTAAAAGAACTCACACCCGGAGAGAGAGCACGCATTAAGGCCGTTACCGGACATGGCAGCATCCGTCGCCGTATTGTGGAAATGGGCCTGGTGCCGGGAACAGAACTCATAATGGAGCGTTACGCTCCTTTAGGTAATCCAGTAGAAGTAAAAAGCCAGGGATTCCATCTATCTTTGCGCAAGGAAGAAGCTGATACCATTATCGTGGAATAAATCACTGAAGGGGGAATGGAGATGAAACAAAAAAATATCGTTGTTGCCCTGGCTGGTAATCCCAACTCGGGAAAAACTACAATTTTTAATGCCCTGACCGGCGGCCGGCAGCACGTAGGCAACTATCCTGGAGTAACGGTGGAAAGGAAAGAAGGGCGGGTAAAGTATAAGGACCGTGAAATCACCGTAGTCGATCTGCCCGGAACTTATGGTCTGTCAGCCTATTCGCCGGATGAGGTTGTTGCCCGTCAGGTTATTATTGAAGAAAAACCGGATATCTTAGTTAATATTGTTGATGCTTCCAACCTGGAGCGTAATCTTAATCTGACCATGCAGTTAAAAGAACTGGAGATTCCGCTTATACTGGTGCTGAATATGGCTGATGTAGCTGAAAAGAATGAAGTTAAAATTAACTACAAGCTGCTTTCCCAGCTGTTGGGGATTCCAGTGATACGGGCCGTGGGAAGTAAAAATGAAGGCATAAAGGAAATCCTGGATGCAGTAGTAAATAATGATTCCACTCAACATAGTACGTCAGGAAGGCCAGTACGCTACCGGCAAGAAATTGAAAACGAGTTGGCTCTACTGCAGGAAAAAATACCGGGCCTGAGCCTCCCCGCCCTGGAAGCTGCAGCGGAAACAGATGCAAGCGCTGCAATCCCTTCCCTTCCCTCTCGTTGGTTTCTGGTAAAACTTCTGGAAAATGATAAGGAATTGGTCCGGCAGGTAGCCGCATCAGGAACTAATCAGGGTGTAATGACGGAAATAGAACATAGCCGTCAACGTTTAACGGACCTTTTGAAACATGATCCCGAAATAGCCCTGGTGGAGGATCGCTATGCCCTAATTCGTGGTATTTATCGCGAAACCTGTCAGAGGGGTGCTCTGGACAAGGTAAGCCTGACCGAAAAAATTGATAATATTCTCCTAAATCGTGTGCTGGGGATTCCTATTTTCTTGGGTATAATGTGGCTGCTATTTCAACTGACCTTCACTCTGGGAGCTCCGCCTATGGACTGGATCGATGCCGGAGTATCTTCCCTGGGAGACTGGTTAAATGCGAACATGGCTGATGGTATGCTGCGCTCCCTGCTGGTAGATGGTATTGTGGGCGGCGTAGGCGGAGTTATTGTCTTTTTGCCCAACATCCTGTTGCTCTTTTTGGGTATCGCCTTTCTGGAAGGTACCGGTTACATGTCCCGGGCCGCTTTTGTCATGGATCAGATCATGCATAAGGCCGGCTTGCATGGAAAGTCCTTTGTTCCCATGCTGATAGGTTTCGGATGTGGAGTTCCGGCTCTGATGGCCAGCCGCACCCTGGAAAACCCTCGCGACCGTCTGGTCACTATGCTGGTAATACCATTAATGAGCTGTGGGGCCAGGCTGCCGGTCTACAGCCTGTTGATCGCCGCCTTTTTTCCGGGCCAAATGGGTGGAAATATCCTCTTCTCCATTTATTTGCTCGGTATTATCCTGGCTATCATCATGGCCCGGGTATTTCGGGCCTGGGTATTACCTGGCGAAGCTGAACCTTTTGTAATGGAATTGCCCATTTACCGCTGGCCCACCCTGAAGGGCATGCTTATCCAGATGTGGGAACGGGCCTGGCTTTATCTTAAAAAAGCAGGAACCATAATTCTGGCCATATCTATACTAATTTGGGGCCTCTTTACCTTTCCCGCCGTGGATAATAACGGGCAACCATACGAAAACGCCACTGTCCAGGCGGAAAACAGCTATGCTGGACGGCTGGGCAAATCTATAGAACCAGTATTTCAACCGCTGGGTTTTGACTGGAAAACCAGTGTAGCCCTATTGGCGGGCTTTGGTGCCAAGGAAGTAGTGGTTAGTACCCTGGGTACTCTTTACAGTATAGAAGACCAGGAAGGTCTGGCCGAAGAAGATAAGGGATCTGTGAGCGGATTCGCTGAAAGAGCCCGGAAGCAGTCGGGGTATACCCCACTAGTAGCCTATGTGCTGATGGTCTTTACCCTACTTTACGTTCCTTGCATGGCCTTCATCGCAACCATGAAACGGGAAACGAACACCTGGAAATGGCCGCTTTTTACGATTGGATATACTTTAGTCCTGGCCTGGGTAGTATCTTTCCTGGTTTATCGAGGTGGCCTGCTGCTCGGGATTGGAATCTAAGTTTAAGATTAGATTTGTCACAGTCCGCCTCATCCCGGTAAAAGAAAATACCGGTGATTTTGAGGCGGGCAAAGTCGGCTATAGCGGTGATATTGAGCATGAAGTACAAAACGTGAAAAGTTTCATCGAAGGGAGGTTAATTTATGGATGACTTAAATATTGCAACCCAGGGTAACGAGTTACAATATAGATTGGATAAAGCTAAAAAAAGAAAACGTATCTGGGAAATATCTCATGATTTATCTTGCTCTGTTTGCGGTACCTGCCTGGACCTGGACGAGCAAAGAATGATTCTAAAGAAACTCCATATAGACCACAAGACTTTTACTGACCATGATATCCACGCCTGCATGGTACAAAGCCTATGCTCTGAAAACAAGTTGTCACGCCGTCTGGAAAGTCATTTAAATGATAAGTATCGTTACGTAATCTCACAATTCGGGGAGCTTGATGAAGATCAGTTTATGGCGGTATGGCAGGATCATATGAAATCGGGCGATATTTGCGGCCTATACTGGATAGCCGTTACACATAAAGGCTTATCTGAAAAATCTATGCATAACATTTTTTGTGAAGTCCATATGTTGTCCCATCTCAATGGCGGGAAAGTGCGCAAAGAGAAAAGCGAATATGATCGTTTGTTCCACGTCAACTCCGATTTACAGGCCAAACTCCAGCAAGAAAAGGAAAAAAGAAAAGAACTGGCTAAAGAGTTGGCTTCATTAGAAAAAATCCGCCGGAATTTAGAAACAAAAATTCGAAGCTTGGAAAAAACTCGGACACACCCCCCGGATAAGCCATACCAAATGTTGCCCAGTTCCAGTTTGAGCAGTATTTCATGCGCCCTAACGGCCGCAGGTAAAGTCGACCCGTCTTAATGATTAAAGCTATTCTCCCCCAATTTGTGGGGTAACTAAAGCGAGTTGGACAGTAAATGAATACAATACAATTGAATGTAAACCCACCTTCAAAACTGAACATCAGTCTCAACGAGTTTGTTACTGCTTTATCATCAGCATTCGATTTGGCTGAAAAAGTCAATCGGGATCATTCTTTGCGCACTACATACATTGCAAGTAGAATATCCGAACGATTAGGGTTGTCACCTAATGAAACCAGGGAAACCTATTTCGCTTCTTTGCTTCACGATATAGTTCCGGTTGGCGAAATCTTTGATGAAAAAACCGCTTTTGAGATTCACAATACACTTTTTCCCCTGGATACTGGGATAAGTGCCCGAGTCGCCGATATATGGCTTTTAAAAAAGCAAATAGAACATGAAGAACAGGTTCTTGATGCTACATCTCTGATAACCAAAATTATATATATCGCCGAACAATTCGAATCCATATATTCACTGCTTGGTGACGAGCCGGTAGACCGCCGGCGGATGAGTGATTGGGTTAGTAAAAAGGTCAAACGGTGGGATGTACAGATCTCAGCTGTATTATTTTCATGTATGTCAACCGAAGCATTTTGGCTGGATTTACGAGCCGGTAATATAAAAGCGGCGGTAGAAAAAGGGGCTCCCGACTACAGGCAACACCTTGATATTAACGATATAGAAAAGATATGCAAGGCATTTACGGTTATAATCGATAGGAAAAATCCCTATACAGGTTCGCATTCAAAAAAGGTCGGCCTTATTGCACATAAAATCGCAATAGAATTGGGCTTTGATGCTTTGACCTCGAAAAAAATTGAAATAGCCGGTTATCTTCATGACTTGGGAAAGCTTGCAGTACCGGAAACAATTCTTAATAAACCGGCAAGCTTGAACGCCAGGGAAAGGCAGATAATACGGTCACATCCTTACTACACTTATTCTATTTTAGGGAATATTAAAGGATTGGAAGATATTGCCGAATGGGCAGGTAATCACCACGAACGGCTGGACGGGTCAGGTTATCCCTGGGGAAAAAGAAACCTAACGGTTATGGATCAAATTGTAGCCGTATCTGACATATTTGAAGCTCTCACTTCAGAGAGGCCTTACCGGAAAGCTGTTGCACCTGATAAGGCAGTACTTCTTTTGCAGAAGTTAGCCTTATCAGGTGAAATTCTCGAGAATGCCGTTGAAGCTCTGGCTAATATAATCGGTTTTCTGGAATACTTGCAGTACCCTTCAGCTCTCCGGACATGATATTTCGCTTGCACCTCCTTTTATACAAGTCCCAACAGGCGGACGGTATTTGCCACAATCAGGCAGACAACAATGCCGGACACAGTCGGGACAGCCATGGATACAAGCATCCATTTAAGGCTCTGCGTCTCTTTTTTGATAGTAAGACAGGTAGTCCCGCAAGGCCAGTGTATCAGGGAAAAAAGCATGACGCAGACTGCGGTGAGCCAGGTCCAGCCATGGCTTAGGAATAGTGTGTGTAATTGCGCAAGGCTCTCAAAATCGGTCAGCGACCCGGTAGCCATATAACTCATGATAATAATCGGTACAACAATTTCGTTGGCGGGAAAACCTAGAATGAAAGCGAAAAAAATATAGCCGTCCAGTCCCATAAGACGTGCGAACGGGTCGAGGAATGCAGCGCAATGAGTAAGCAAACTTAAATCACCCACATGTATATTGGCCAGCAACCAGATGATAAGGCCTGCCGGCGCGGCTACTACCACTGCTCTGCCCAACACAAAGAGCGTCCTGTCAAGAATAGAGCGGACGATGACCCTGCCGATCTGCGGGCGTCTGTAAGGCGGAAGCTCAAGATTGAATGATGACGGTATGCCTTTTAGTATAGTTTTGGAAAGCAACTTCGAAATTAGCACAGTCATAATAACACCGAGTATAATCATGCCGGTCAGCATTAACGTGGATACGACGGATTGGAATGCTCCTCCGGCAGTTCCCGCAAAAAACATAGTTATGATCGCGATCAGGGTTGGAAATCTCCCATTGCAGGGTACAAAATTGTTTGTGATGGTTGCAATCAGTCGCTCGCGTGGTGAGTTGATGATACGACAGCCTACGATTCCGGCAGCGTTGCAGCCGAATCCCATGCACATCGTCAGCGCCTGTTTGCCATGCGCACAGGCCTTACGGAAGAAATTATCAAGATTAAAGGCGACGCGGGGGAGATAACCCGAATCTTCCAGCAATGTGAACAAGGGAAAGAAGATTGCCATGGGGGGCAGCATGACTGAAACTACCCAAGCAAGCGTCCGGTAAATTCCATCAATAAGCGGACCAGATAGCCAAAATGGGGCTGATATCGTTTGAAGCAATTCGGACAGCCAGTCTTCCAGCGAAAATAATCCCGTGGCAATAAGTTGGGAAGGATAGTTTGCCCCTGTAATCGTCAGCCAGAATACGCCGAATAACAGCGCGACCATAATAGGAATGCCGGTCAACTTTGAGGTCAAAAATTTATCGATGGTACGGTCCCGCTCAGCGTATTGCTTATTGCCGAATGTTATGGTTTCACGGCCGATGTTCTCACAGGTTTTTATGATTTTCGTGACAAGCTGATCTCTTAACTGATGGTGCGGGATTCCAGCTTTCTCCAATAAGTTTCTGGCTTCCGTTACCTTCCGCAGTATTCCCTCATCTTGCATCAGGTCATAGCCAAGATACTCTTGCAGTGACCGGAGCAGGGGGTCGTCTCCATCCAGCAATTTAAGAGCAACCCATCTGCTGTTGACGCGCTCTTTTATGGCATCTTCCAGGGCAGACTCCACCATGGAAACTGCCTTTTCGATTTCATCACTGTAAGTGAGGCGCAAAGGTTTTAATTTTGTAGCCTTTCCTGTCAGGCTGTCAACCGCGTCCATCAAGCGGTCCAGGCCTTTATTGGACCTCGCACTGGTCCCGACGACCGGAATACCTAAATGGGAAGCAAGCAGGTTAAGATCGATACGGATTTTCTTCTTTTTTGCCTCATCCATCAGATTGACGCACAGCACTACTTTATCTGTAATCTCCATGATCTGAAGTACCAGATTCAGATTCCGCTCAAGACAAGTTGCGTCAGCGACGACCACCACGGCGTCCGGGCCGCCAAAACAGATGAAATCCCGAGCAATCTCTTCCTCGGTTGAGTTTGCCGTCAGCGAATAAGTGCCTGGAATATCCACCATGATAAAATTCTTGTCCTTATAGCGATACCTTCCCTGTGCGTTAGTAACCGTTTTGCCGGGCCAGTTCCCCGTATGTTGATTTAGGCCCGTCAAACTGTTGAAAACGGTGCTTTTACCAACGTTTGGATTGCCGGCCAGGGCTACAATTTGGTCTTGTGGTGTTTCCTTTTCAATATGCAGACCGCAGTAATTCAACAATTCCGCTCCCGTTGATGTAGCTATTAATCTCATGTAAATCCTCCTAAAAATACGGAACGAAAAAAACAGATGTATCTGCTTCAACCTGTTTCATATCGGCGATTTTCTATAGGCAAAAATCTCATTTTTTGCCGCCCCGCTTAAATTTATGACTCTGATACGATAATCTTTTCCGATACGTCGGAACGCAACGCGATGACTGCCCCTCTTATTAAATAAGCCACCGGATTACCGGAGGGACTTTTATAGAGCGCTTCAATTTCGGTTCCGTCAATGATGCCAAGATCAAGCATGCGCCTTCTGGTTGAACCATCTGACGTCAGCATCGTAACATTTGCCCTTCTGCCCAACGGCAGCTGGTTGAGCGAAATTTGATTGCAATTCAATATAGAAATCCTCCTAAAAAATAATTAGCGTAGGGGAAGAAATTTTCCCTACGCTAATATATGGTTCCTAAACTGTATGTGTTACGAATATACTTGATTGACAAAAAAATTTTAAAGGGCTTGATTTTATGAACAATAAAAATTCGGATTTCAGGACAGTCCGGGGATATCAACTGGTAAACCAGCGGGAAGGAAAATTGACGCCGGCCTTGGAAGATTATTTGGAGATGGCATACAGAATTTGCGTGGAAAATAGCTATGCCCGCGTGGGACAGCTCTCCGAGCTCTTGAATGTTAAGCCGTCGTCGGCCTCAAAAATGATATCGAAGTTGGCAGGGCTTGGGTATCTGAAATATGACCGTTACGAAATCATACAACTTACTGACCGCGGCAGGGAAATTGGGGCGTATCTTTTAATGCGGCATGAAACAATCGAGAATTTTTTAACGCTTATCGGCAGTTCCAATCCATTGGAAGAAGCAGAACTTGTTGAGCATTCGCTTAGTTCTTCCACTGTTTCGGATTTAAATGATCTACTTGAGTTTTTTAGTCTTAACTCGGCTACCCAAAGTAGCTTCTATGAGTTTAAAAAAAGAAAAAGGAACAAAACAACATAAAAAGTTCATGGCAATAAACAGAAAAAACCCTAAAAGACTTTTAATAAAAAAGCTTTATTTAGTATTCACATTAATGCTTCTATTGCAAAGACCAGCCAGTTTAGGTTCAGACAAAGGCTTCAGATAATTTTGCGATTTTCATGCTGGAATCGTCCTCTAAAAATAGAAAAACTCCTGCCACATTTGACAGGAGCCATCAATCTCAGCGTTTTCGCTTTTGCAGCGGGGTGAGCCATCACCCCAGAGGGAGAGGTTGCCGGCAAGATACTCTAAAATGTGTTTGTAAACCCTTTCCCGGAATTCATAAAGGGTACGTTCAGCTAAGTAAATTTCCCCCAGGTTTCTTATACCAAGTGCATAGTTAACCTGAAAGTTGAAATAAAACTGCTCCAGCAGTTCCTGGTCATTATAGCCAAACATGTGCTT
>DHSK01000028.1 GCA_002408445.1 Syntrophomonas sp. UBA5288 | reverse complement strand
GCCTCAAGATGAGTTCTCCCACTTCATTAAGGAGGTAAGGTCCCACAAAGACGATGTGGTTGATAGGCCGGATGTGTAAGTGCAGTGATGCATTAAGCTGACCGGTACTAATAGACCGAGGGCTTGACCTAAGAATTTCACGAGATAAAACGACTTTTATTCTGTGTGCAGTTTTCAAGGATCATATCCTTAAAAACTTAATATATGTAAATACAGTAATTAGATTTCCTGGTGACTATAGCGGAGAGGTCACACCCGTTCCCATCCCGAACACGGCAGTTAAGCTCTCCCGCGCCGATGGTACTACAGATTCTGTGGGAGAGTAGGTCGTTGCCAGGAATTATTTTATTTCTGTTCTTGTTAGACCCTGCTTTAGGCAGAGTTTTTTTGTTTTCTGATCTCCTGCTCTGCCACCAAACCGTAGGCCGGCCTTTAGGCCGGTGCAGAGGATAACATGGGGAAAAACTACCGGTCCTAAGTCCCGCTTCTGATGTCGGGAATGTGGGGCTGGTTAAGGTAGAAAGGAAGAGTCATTATTAATGATGGCTGATGGTGGCGGTGGCTAGGTTTTGCTTCTGCATGCGGCTGACCGGCAGGTTGGCGATAAATACTGCGACTAGGACTATCAGACCACCTGTCATTTGCAGGAAAGTAAGGTGTTCACCCAGCATCAGAGCAGCAGCTATAGTGGTGATAACGGGGATACCATTTAAAAAGACGGCAGCGCGTGATACCGCAATCTGGGTGAGCGCGT
The DNA here is from genome assembly GCA_002408445.1 of Syntrophomonas sp. UBA5288. GTDB lineage: Bacteria > Bacillota > Syntrophomonadia > Syntrophomonadales > Syntrophomonadaceae > UBA4851. The sequence goes on along the minus strand of DHSK01000028.1, from coordinate 2,126 downwards.
AATTAAAAAGAAAATAGCCGCCCACCGAGCAAAAGAGGGCCAAAAATATTAAGGCCAGGAATGATTCCGGAGTTACGGCATGCCAGCTCTGAGCGGAGACCTTATAAAGAAAAAAGGGCAGAAACATAAGAGTACCATAAAACAGCTGAAAACTGGTAATAACCAAAGAGGAAAGCCGATTGCCCAGACTGCGGGCACAGACCATATAGAGGGCGGCAGAAAAAGCTGCGGCCAGAATTAATAAATCACCGGCCATAGAGGAGTTTAATCCGGTCAGGCCGGATTCACCCAGGACCAGGAGGCATATCCCCGCGCAGGACAAAAATATGGCATAGGCACTATTCCGGGTTATTTTTTCACCCAGAAAGACGCGGGCCAGTATCGTCACCAGTATGGGAATGATGGCCAGAATAATAGAAGCCTTGGAGGCCGAAGTCAGGGTCAAACCGGTAGTCTCAAAATAGAAGTAAAGGCCCGGCTCAAAAAGCCCGGTCAGAAAAAGTTTAAAGTGAGTAGCCTTATCCAACTTTGGGATGCCTGTAAATAAAAGGATAACCAGCAGGAATCCGGAGGCCAGGGTGAAACGCAGAAACATATATACAATGGGGGAAAAGCTGGTCAGTACGATCTTAATGGCAATAAATGAAAAACCCCAGAATAAGACCGTAAATATTAATGCCAGCATGGTAGTGATTTTATTATCCATAAATGTCTCCCTTTTAATACTATATCTAACATACTGTGCTCAATTGTAGCATAATTCGGACTGATAGTACTATACCCGGACCAGTCTGAAGCGGGTTAACATTTTTAAAAGTAGATGCATAAGGTATATAGCCGGTAAAAATACTAAAACCGGGTATACTTAATAAAAAAGGGTGTTTTCCAGATGGAAGCAGAGAAAAGGATGGTAAAATCCAAGGGGGTGCTTTTACCGCGCTGCTATTTTTGCGGCGAGGTGCCGCCGGGCGGAATTCGAGGGGGTATCAAGGTAAAAAAGGCCTTCATTTGTATCAAGTGTGAAAAAGAGATAGTATCATTACAGGTGGGGGCACCAGGGTATCACGAACTACTGGAAAAAATAAAGCAAGTTTTAAAATAAGCACCGGCAGTGCTTATTTTTTATTTTGAATGCAGCCCGGCTTAATATACAATTAAGAAGGTAGCTATCTATTTGTGGATTTTGGGGAGAGCATATGCCGGACATAAATTACCGCACCATATGCATTGTAAACCCGGTGGCAGGAAACGGGAAGAGTGAGCAGCGCTGGGGTGCGATTGATAAGGTTTTGCGTAGGGCAGGTTTTCAATATGAGGTGGAATTTACCAGGCATTCCGGGCACGCCAGCCAAATTGCCCGCGAAGCATTGCAAAAAGGCTATGATCGTATTGTCGCGGTGGGCGGCGATGGAACTCTCAATGAGGTAGTCAATGGCTTTTTTATCGATGAGGGAGAAGTTATTAATCCCTCCGCCGGCCTTTTGTTGATTCCAGTAGGGACAGGCAGTGATTTTGCACGGATGTTTGGCATTGACTCATCCCTGGAATGTGTCCTAAAGCTGATGTCATTAAAAAAGGCTAAAAAGTGTGATGTAATCCGGGCTTCTTTTTACGGCCATAACGGGCAAAAAACCTTACGCTATTATATCAACATCGCGGATGTCGGAATTGGCAGCGAAACATGCGCCCGGGTGAACCGCGGCAGTAAAAGGCTGGGAGGATTCTGGTCATTTTTGCTGGCGGCACTTTATACTATTATTACCTATCGCAACCGTCAGCTAACGGTTACGATTGATGATAAAGAAATTTATCAGGGACCGTCTTGCCTGGTTGCAGCAGGCAATGGGCGCTTTTTTGGGGGAGGTATGAAGATAGCCCCCGAAGCTTTGTTGGATGATGGGTTCCTGGATGTGGTCATGGTTAAAGACTTCAGCAAGCTGGAGCTTTTCGCCAATGTGGCCAAAGTTTATCGGGGAGCGCATTTGCAGCATCCCAAAGTGGAACTGGGCCGGGGAACCCGGGTCAGTATAAAGACAGGTGAAAAAACTTGCCTGGAATTGGACGGAGAACCGGTGGGTTATGGAGATACTGAATTTCAGGTCCTTCCGGCCGCTATAAAAATAATG
>DHSK01000151.1 GCA_002408445.1 Syntrophomonas sp. UBA5288 | reverse complement strand
ATGCCCCGTGGATTTCTACAACCGGAACTCACTAAAATTGGCATCTTAAATAAAGGAGGGACACATTTAGCTTATTCTTAATAAAAATGTGTCTTGACAATGGGGGGCTCTATATTGAGACACCTGGGGGACGAAACGGAGGTTATTGCGGAGGGATTTTATATCTGGTCCAGCGCCGCCAGTGACTATGTAACTTACTTTAGCACCAGGCTGCATCCCATGGGCATTTACAAAACCCACACCGGTATCGACATCGGGGCGGGATACGGAACGGCGATACTGGTTGCCGCGGACGGCGTGGTCACAACCGCAGCTTACGATGCGGGCGGCTACGGGAACTACATCATCATCGACCACGGCAAAAGCAAAGCAATAAGACTCTTTACGCCCACATGAGCGCCGCTGTCGGACAAACGGTGACGCAGGGCCAAAGCATTGGTTTCGTAGGCAGCACGGGATTATCCACAGGTCCGCATTTGCACTTTGAGGTTTATGTTGGCGGCACCAAGGTTGATTCCCTGCTGTATTTCTTCAATTATACGGCGGCATGGTAAGTATTGACTGATGAAAAAACATAACGGGAACGAATGCTTATCATTTTCAATTAATGCGTAGCGGGAAAATCCCAACACTTGAAGACCCCCTTCAATACACCTTTTTATTTGGCAGTTTTAAAATCACAATCAAAGTCGTTGTTTCCCTTATCTTATTTAAATAGTGCATTGGGAGATGAAGCCGTTAAACTGGCCCTTTCTCGGTAGGCCGGGTATTTTGAGATAAGTAGCTTCTGTTCTTGAGTAAAGTTATATAAGCTATAATAGCAATTTTTTCTTCCTTGACTTGAACTACGCCTGTGTAGTAGAATTAAACTACTACACAGGCGTAGTGAAATTACCGCAGACCTGAGGTAAGGAACGGAGGGGTGTACACCATGGCTAATTTCCAAAAACTATCCGAGACTGAAATGGAAGTGATGCAGATTATCTGGGAATCCGGTCAGCCCATTACGTCAGGTGAACTGCTTGACATTTTTGCACGAAACAAGGGAAAGGAATGGAAAGGGCAGACCATAGCAACCTTTCTGGCGAGGTTGGTTGAAAAGGGCGTCCTGCATTCCACCAAACAGGGCCGCGCCAACACCTACACCCCCCGCATTTCCCCGGAGGAATACAGGAGCAGAGAAGCAAAAAGCGTACTGGACACTCTATATGAGGGTTCCGTAAAAAACTTTCTAACGGCGCTTTACGATGGTAAGAAATTGACAAAGGACGAATTGGCTGAACTCAGGCGCTGGTTTGCAAAAAAGGCAGGTGAGGTAAATGGGTAGTCTGTTTTCAAATCTGCTTGCCATGTCCGTTGCGGGAAGTGTGGTTGTCGGGTTAATGCTGCTGTTTCAGCCTGTAACGAAGAAAATCTTTCCTGCAAAGTGGCAATACAGCATGGGGAAGATGGCGATAACCTTTTTTCTCGTGCCTGTTTCGCTCTTTGTTGGGAAACTTTTTCTGTTGCTGTCTGCTATCAAAAATTATCATTCCGGATTGCCGACTATACAAGAAGCATTAAGGTCAAACAGTTTTATGGACACGATGTATGAAAAGCATTTGTCTCCTGAAGTGCTGGAAGCAATTTTACTCATTTGGTTTGTGGGAGCAATAGTTTTTACCGCATGGCATTTCTATTGCTATCGTAGATTTACTAAAGAGCTTTGGGCGGATAGCATTCCCGTACCGAAGGATGCCGAAGCCGCCGTCTTTCTTTCCTCATGTAAAACGGTACTGGGTATTCACCGCGAAGTAAAGCTCATGCAAAATTGTAAAATTGCATGCCCTATGATAGTGGGGCTGTTTCGTCCCATGATATTGCTGCCAACCTTAAAAATGCAGGAAATTGACTTTAAGCTGGTATTGACCCATGAGCTTACTCACCTGAAACGAAAGGACTTATGGGTGAAAATGCTTGCTTTAGCTGTGGGGACCTTGCACTGGTTTAACCCCTTAGCCCATTTTCTCCGTAAGGATGTAAACACATGGTGTGAGTTGTCCTGTGACGAGGTGTTGGCATCGGAAATGTCCCATGGGGAAAGAAAACGTTATGGCGAAGCTATCTTAAATACGCTGGACATACATGCCAGCATAAAACGGACTTCTGTTCTTCACTATGCGAGAGCAGGAAGCACATAGAAAGGAGATTAACCATGTTGTTAAACGTTAAGAAAACTAAGAGACATATTGCGGCTTTTGCTGTTGTAGCAGTCCTTGCAATTTGTATTGTCGGAACGGCTGTATCCGCTTTTGCTGCGGAGAATATTCCCAAACCGGATGCTCCCAAGTTGAATGATGGTAGTAATGGCCATTTCAGGGCAACTGCTAATGAAATACAACTCAAAGCGCTAAATCGTTTGTATAATACCGACATAAGCTTTGGAGAACTGGTAAAAGCCGTATACCCAGAAGCGTTGGCACACATACCAGAGCAAACTCTGCAAAATATGTATGAAACCAAGGTTATTTGGCCAAACCAGGATACTTCCTCTAATACAGAAACAACTTACGCAACAGAATTATGATAGTTCTCAAGCTCATAATATCATGGGTTTATCACCGAAGGGATGCTTTAATAAAATCATTCATGAATTATTATCATTGTAAAGGAGGTTCTTGATTGAATTTTGATGTTTCGTTCAATTTGTTGTCGGTAGCAGTCTTTTTATTATTATTCTTTTTGCTTTTATCAGTTATTTTACTTTATAGTCGCTCCAAGCAGATCCATTCCATATTCTTTTGGATTGTTAGCATCTTAGGTGCAGTTATAGTATCTTATATAGTCTCTCTGCTAATATAGACTGGTAACCAGATAAGATAGATACGGTATGTGGCTACTGATAATTATATTTAGCTTATATGCTCTAAATGTATTATGTGACGGTATGCGGGACGGCAAACAGGAAGGCGCCGCAAGAAAAGAAAAAGCCCTTGAATCCGCTTGTATCGCGATTCAAGGGCAATTATTGCTGGTGCCGATGGCCGGAGTCGAACCGGCATGGAAGTTATCCGCCGCATTTTGAGTCCCTCAATATCACCGGAAGCATCGGGAATACAACGTACTCTACCGGAATTTTCGGACCCCCAAAAACCTTGTATAATGCGGGTTTGCGGCACTTAAAACCCAGAAACCCACGTCACTCCAAGGCTCTCTCAAAAGAGCGGTTTTGACATCAATTTTGGACGTTGGAGGGATATTGGAGGGATATGCAGGAGGGATATCCGGACTGTCTGCCGTCAGAACGTCGAACGTGTAGTAATCAAAAACCAATATTGTAACAGTCATCCTACCATTGACAAATATTTTTAGGAGTTGATGACTGTGAAAAATCAAGAATATTACGAGCAGCTTTTTGAGCCGTATCCTGATGTCGTTACACTGGATGAATTCAGAGCTATGTTGGGCGGCATTGGAGAAACCACGGCACGAAAGATCTTGCACGGAAAACATATAAAGTATTTTTTCATCCGCAGTACCTACAGGATACCTAAAGTATGGGTTATCGAGTATGTGTTAAGCGACCATTACGCCCAGTACCGGCAAGAGCTAAAAGTACAGGTTTAGCAATAATAAAATATGGAATGAACAAGAGGATATGGGGTTTTTGCTCATGTCCTCTTTTCATATATAAATATACAGGACATGTGACTGGTGACAGCTTCGTAAAATTATGTTGCTTAAAACCGGCATAATGCCTACATATGGTCTGCGTTCGTCTCTGTTACCGTGACACGCCGAAGGCAACGCAAAAACGCAGCAGCAGAATAAGTCGGGTAACCTGTTTTGATAGGCTGTCCGCGCCGTTATTTTGCTGACCGTCTCAAAAAGACTTTAACTCATTTGTTGATATTTAACTTTCTTTTGGTTATAATATTATTGTTGAGTTAAAAGGAGGCGAGCCAATGGAATATATCACAGAAACACTTGGCGTTAACGTAGCGCGCGCTGAATGGAAGCAGGCAGACAAACTGCCGCATTTCCTGCTGAACGAATACCGCTTTGAAGCTGTCAGCATCGGCGGTACACAGTGCCTGTTTCTGAAGCCTGCCACTGAACTCAGCGCCATCAACGTAATTAAAAAACACTTAAAGCGGCTGCGCGAGATATGTAAATGGCCGGTCGTATTCGAGTTGCCTGCCATTACCCGCCAGAGACGAACATCGTTCATCGAAGCAAAAATCGCATTTGTTATTCCGAGGAAACAGATATATTTGCCCTTTATGGGCGTCCAGCTTCAAGACCGTTGCGACAGCGAAACAGCAATCACGCCGGTTTTGGAAAAGCTTCAGCCCTCCGCGCAGATGCTTCTTTTCGCGTTTATTACAAGGAAAAATAAGCCGATGTATCTGAGCGACATGACAAAGTGGTTCGGTTTTTCGGCCATGACTATTTCCCGCGCGGCCAATCAACTGACGCAAGTAGGATTAGCCTCGAAAAACAGCGACGGCGTAAAGAAGGTGCTCGTTTCGGATATGACGCCGCAAGCCCTGTATCAGAAGGCGAAACCGTATCTGATAAACCCAGTTCGGAAAACCGTCTATATCAGCCGGACTGTGATCACGCCGGAGATGTTCCGTGCGGGACTGAGCGCCATTGCGGACAGGAGTATGCTAAATCCGCCCATGCCGGAGGTTTGGGGAACGGTGCAGTCCGAAAAAGCCATCTCCAATGCCGGCGCGCGTCTGATAGACGCGGAAAAACAATGCGCGCTGGAGCTATGGAAGTACGACCCCCGCCTGATATGCGGAGACGGCAAAGCGGATGCTCTGTCTCTGGCCGTCAGCCTGAAAGATGTGGCGGATGAGCGTGTGGAACAAATGCTGGATGAAATATTGACGGAGGTGTGGTAAATGGTATCGGGAATTGAAAGCTTCAAGAAGTGGTTTGCCGGTTACAGCGACCAGTACGCGATCATCGGCGGTACAGCCTGTAATTTGCTGATGAGCGAAGACGGTTTGGATTTTCGCGCCACCAGAGACATCGACATGGTTCTGGTCGTCGAAAGCCTCACTCCTGAATTTGGCATCCGGTTTTGGGAGTATATAATCGCCGGAGGCTATGAACACAAGAAAAAAAACACAGGAGAGCCGCAGTTCTATCGCTTTATCAATCCGAAAAGCGGAGATTTTCCGTTTATGATAGAGCTGTTTTCACGCCGTAGCGAGGCCATCGTCTTACCGGAGGACGCGGTTCTGACGCCGTTGCCTCTGGATGATGAACTATCCAGCCTTTCCGCGATACTGATGGATAACGACTATTACCGGTTTCTGCTGGACGGAAAGGTGCTGATCGACGGAATTTCCATTCTGGACGCAGGCCACCTCATTCCCCTCAAAGCAAAAGCATGGCTGGACCTATCCGGTCGCAAAGCGGCGGGAGAAAACGTAGACAGCAAGAACATCAGAAAGCATAAAAACGATGTATTTCGTCTCAGTGTATTGCTGACGCCAGAAACAAAAGTCACGGTTCCCGACAGCGTTTATGCGGATATTTCGGAATTCCTTTCCGCAATGGAAACCGAACAGGTTGACCTGAAACAGTTTGGAATTCGAAATCAGACAAAAGAAGAAGTCCTCGGCAAAATAGCGGCGGTATATGTCAAGGAATCGTCTGCCGGCGTTTAATTCCACCTGCCCCGCTACTCTAGCGTGGGTACAAGTTCCTGTTGTCACTGGTAGCAGCTTGCAAAATCATTGCTCAAAGCGGCATAACACCTACATATTTCAGAAGCAGTGTTTTATGGAGTTAAAAAAAAATAAGCGCCGATATGCAAAGGAAAAGGATGTTAGTTTCGCTGACATTCTTTTTTTATAAAACAATTTTGCGGAAAGCCATTTGTTTTATTCACTGGATAAGGCAAGCGACTTTTTTGCGTGTAAAGGAGAAAACAGAAATATCAAAGGTAATTGCCCCGGCCAATCAGAGAGGAGGGATGGGAAAATAACCACGGCGGTAAACCTGGGGTGTGCTTATGTTCTCTTTTTCTTTATAAAGCTAGGGAATATTTGTCTATAATAGTTCTGGCAATGGAATATGCCACCCGTATTATCCAAAGTAAATCAACATAAAACATATTAAAACTCAATTATTATTTATAAATCGTATTACTCTTTGTCGTTTTTGAATGTATAATAAAGAACATGGTAAATACATACAGACGTTGTTTCTTTGCCAGAAGGGAGATTATCATGGGTGAAGCTGAAAATAGGTGGCTTTCAATGACTGAAATATGTCAGCATCTCGGAAGGGGGCGCGGACGTTTTCTTGGACCTTAAACAGCCAACCCCAGACTTCTTCTGTAATTTAAAGGACTCATTCCACCTAGCGATAACTTGATCCGTTCTGATGAATACCACTTTATATATTCATCGAGTTGCTCTATAAACTGATTTATTGTAATACCAGTCCAGTGGCGATTGTAAAACATCTCATTTTTGAGTCTGCCAAAGAAGCCTTCACAAGCGGAGTTATCAGGCGAACATCCTTTCTCTGACATCGAGCGTGTCAGTTGAGCCTTTTCCACTCGTTCTATCCAACCCGGCCAACGATAATGGCTGCCACGGTCTGTATGAATTACGGGATGCTCACCCTCTTTAAGTACAGAGAGTGCCTCATCAAGCATTCTATTAACTAATTCCGCATCTGGTGATGTTCCAATGGTCCAACTTACTGGCAGCCCATCGAAGCAATCAATTATGGGAGACAGATATATTTTCCCGGCTGGGATACGAAATTCCGTTATATCAGTTAGCCATTTTTCATTTGGCCTGTCCGCATGGAAATCACGATTAATAACATTCGCGACTTCCGGGCTAATTTCGCCTTTGTATGAGCTGTATTTCCTGCGCCTTATACCGGGTACGATTAATCGCTCTTCCTTCATAATCCGGCGAATTACCTTTTCTGATATGACTGTGCCAGATGATTTAATTACAGAATGGATTCTGCGATAACCGTAACGACTGGAAGATTCATTAAAGGCTTTCTTTACTTCTTTACGTAAGTCAGCATATTTATCACTTTGGTTCAGGATAAAGGCTTGGTAACAATAGCTGCTTTTGGCCATATGAAGAATTTGAAGAAGATCCTTCAGAGGATATTTTCCTCTTAGGGCATTAATCACTATGGCCTTTTCATGATTAGTGAGTGTTGCAAGACTAATGCCCTTTTCTTTTTTTATGACTTCTGCGGCTTTTTCTAATATGTCCCGCTCCAGCTGCAGTCGGTAAATTTCTTTTTGCAGTTCATCTACTTGTTTGGTCAGGTGCTCTTTTTCAGCCAGTAAATCGGTTATTTGCTCTTTATGTTTGACATCAGTTGATGTGTTTGAATTTTTATCTTTCTTTGCCATTTTTGGTTCGCGTCCTTCTTTTAAAAGCTGCCTTTTCCAATCATATAGGACTTCACGGGATACTCCAATTTCATCGGCAACCTCTTTAGCGGGTTTGCTTCTTGAGCACAAGGAAATGACTGCTTTTTCTTTTTGTTCACGCGTATATTTTATCTGTAATCCT
>DHSK01000074.1:1693-3733 GCA_002408445.1 Syntrophomonas sp. UBA5288 | reverse complement strand
CCGGGAGCCGATTATTCCTATAACCATGTAATAAATAATATTCACCCCGGTGCCGTTATTCTGCTGCACGCAGTATCCCAAAGCGATACCGAGGCACTTGACCGGATCATTAAAGATTTGCAAAGTCAGGGTTACGTTTTTGCGACCTTCAATCAGTAGTATTGTCTTGGGCTTAAGTGTCATTCTGAACGTTAGTGAAGAATCTTTCCCCTTGCGAATCGGGAAGATCCTTCACTTCGTTCAGGATGACATCATTGTACCGGCCTGCATCCTTAATAGTGAGCGGACGCGAATATCAGTTGTACCCGTAGGGCATAGGCCGGCCTACGGTTTTATATTAATCTGTGTACTTCCGGGCTGAATTAGTAGTTTTCCTTGCCATACCGCCTGCGTTCTGCTATATATGAGGAAAAGTCAAAGTGTTAAATTTGATGGCGGAAAAGGATAGGGGATCATGAGGGGTGTTTTAAAGAAAATTGAACGCAGGCGTGATTTGAGCGATGACGAGTATGCCAAACTGCTGCAATACATCGAAAATCTGACGGAAAGTTCGCCGGAAGCTTATGCCCTGTTCTACGACCAGTATGGAGCTATTTTATTAAAGGATTATAATACTTTTATTTCCCGCTTTGCCTGGGGCCGGGATGATTTTTTCGATTATCTGCGAAACCGGCCCGATTTGCTGAAGCAGGCGAATTTACCCTTGACCATGTTTCCTTCTGCGTTTCACCCCTATTTGGAGTATACCTTTGGCAGTACCGTGCCCGTTCAATCCATGCGGTCGGTATTGTTTTTGAATAAGCTTGGAACCACGGGCTTACCCATTCCCCGCTCGGGTAAAGCAGTCTTTAAATACGAAGAATCCAACCCTTTTAAAGAACAGGGACTTAAAACCCATTTTGAGCGGCTGGCACGTTATTCTTTTATTACCCGTCTGCAAAGTTTCCGCTATCTTACCAACAAGAGCAGTTTTGACCGGATTGAATATTATTCTCCCGACCGCCTGGGAGGTATTTTTACTAATAAACAGAAATCAATTTATTATTACCTATTTTTGTCTGAAGCCGACGAAGTTAAGGCTCGTAATGCCTGTGACTATCTGAACCTCATATTTTATGACCGGGAGTAGCTATGCATGATATTGTAAGACAATTTAATGACATATCGGACCGGGACTTGTTTCAATCCTGGCAGGATGAAGTACGGCTGCGCAATCTTCTTCGTACATGCGCTGCCACCAATGTGGCCTTTAGTGAGGTGGACCACGCTACCGTGGACTTCTTGTATCGTTCATTGTACTGGCATAGGCGCCCGGACTTTTTCCAGGTTTTGTTTATTAATATGAATAATCTGGCGATCTATAAATGGCTGAATGCAAAACCTGATTTGACCCGCGAATTTTTAACCGATTTACCGTATCTGATACTTGAAACCCGGCCTGATTTCCGCCAGTTGCGCTTCCTCATCAATATTTACCGGTCTGAATATCAGCCTGAATTTGTACGGATTATCAACGTCCTTGATATTTCAATTTGTAAAGAGTTGTTTAAGCGAACTGCCAATCAGGATTTACGCACCGTCTTGCGCGAACGGCTGGATAAGATGCAAAAGCAAAGCAGGTTTGATTATGGCATTAAAATCAGTCCGCGTACGAAATCGTCTTATTCCGCCCTTTACGGAGACAAATTAGACCTGCTGCTTCGCGCAGCCATTACTCTTAAAACAAGCCGGCAGTATGATTCGCTGCAACCGGATCATGCCAGGCGGTTCGCAGCATTGCTGGAAGCGGCCGGAGCTGTTTTTGAAGCCGGTCTGATCGAAGACAGTCTGGCTATACTGGCTGACGCTTATATCAATTATCTGGACCACAACCGAACCGTGAATTTTGAGCAGGAAACCGTTTTGTTTAAGCTGTTATACCGGTTATTGCGCCGTATAATTCCGGTCTATGCACTGATTTATAAACCATCTGCTCCCTTTACTGCAGCTCTCTCCTGTTACCGCCGCTGCTTCGGACTGATCAGCCCCGAGCCTGCTTCT
>DHSK01000074.1:0-1396 GCA_002408445.1 Syntrophomonas sp. UBA5288 | reverse complement strand
GCATTGGAACGAATGAGAGCGCTTCCGCACGAAGCTTTTATAATCCTGGAATTTTTACGTCTGACTGAAAAAATTCATCCCGGTAGTATTAATGGTTTGAACCTGTTAAGAGACTATATGGAACTGTGGAGATGGGTTCCGCTGCCGATTTTTTTAAACCAGTCGGTGATACAGGAGCTGGGCTTTGACAGCAGAACCCGCCGGCAGGCCGAAAAATTGCTGGCAGAATCATCAAGTTCGGCCCATTCTGATTTTAAGGATTTCTTTGCCCGTACTTACAGGGGGGTATTATAAAATGGCACAGGAGAATTTAACTGACAAATACCAGGTTGAACTGGAACAATTTTTACAGCGTTTGCGGGCTGAAATTGACATCTTACCTTCTCTGCCGACGGGGAACAACGATGGGCTGGAAATCGATGAGTATATTTGCCAGTTGAATACATTTTACTATCAGAGCTTCGACCATCATTTTATGCCGGTTTACCTGCAGCAGGTACAACAGTCTGTTAATGAAGCTCTGAAGCTCAGTCGTACCCAAACTATGGTCAAAAAAGATATTATGGCCATTATCAAGCGTTATGCCGGGCTTTACAATAAGGTTAAAACTATTTCCCATCTGCTCATGGATGCCCGCGAGCATCTGGAAACATGCCAAATCATCTCAGGGCGCAGCCAAAAAGTGCGCCGCCTTCAACTCTTGAACCGCCTGGAACAGCTCTTGAACAGCCTCCATGCAGTACATAAGATGGTTGCCCCGACCATGCAATTGTGGAACAATGCAGCTTATACCAGTGCCATGACTTCATCCGGTCTGAGCCGTGAGGCAGCCCGGGTATGGGACATGATAGACCCTGCTAATCCGCAAATGGTCACGGAAGCCAACCGCTTATATCAGACATTGCATATTATAGTCAATTTGACGGCTGATTTCAGTCCATCTGTTTCGTTGGAAAATGCGCGGGATATCCTTGACAATATAAAGGAAAGTAACCGGTTGCCGGGTATAGGCACCAGTATAGTGCACTCCTGGTGGGAGGACAGCTTAAGACCTTCTCTGACCTGGAATATTGAACTTATGGATCTTTATCTGCAACAGGGACAAGTTGCTGAAGCCGCTGTTGCAGCTCGAAGTTTGCAAAAATGGTTGGAGCCGCTGGTAACAGTTTTAAAACAACAGCAATCGTTATTGGCCAAAGGTGTGCGGCCGGCCCCTTTTTATCCGGGTAAGGATTTTTCCATTGCAAGACTGGCTAAGCTGGAGCAAAAGCTAACCGAGTCCGAGCAAAACATCGCCCAAAGGATAGCAGATTTAGCCTCGCCAACCTCATACGCCTGGGATAATATTTACGATGATCTGTCTGAGTTGCTGCCCAACGAATATGAATATTATCAA
>DHSK01000145.1 GCA_002408445.1 Syntrophomonas sp. UBA5288 | reverse complement strand
GGAGGTTGGATTCCAAAAGCATCATCAAGAGCCAAAGTACCCGCAGTGGCATGACCGGTAGGACATACCCCGCAAATCCTCTGCATTATCTGCTGGGCATCTCTGGGATCCCTTTGTTTCATTATTAATTCCAGACCTCTAAATAATGTACCACTGCATTTGGCATCTACGACTACTCCGCCTTCTACCTCGACCTCAACTTTCAGATGACCTTCAATTCTGGTTACGGGATCGACAATAATCTTTTGCGGCATTATTTGTCACCTTCTTTCTCGGCTTTTTTAGGACCAATACGGCCGGTTAAAACATTTCCAGCCAGGTGACCGGCGATTCCGACCACAGCCGCACCTCCAACCACCAATCCAACCTGATCCGCTGTAGCAGTGATAGCTGAACCGACTGGCATTGACGGCATTCTTTCATACATAGGCCAACCCGGGAATTCCGGTTCGGTACACGCTATACACGGGGCACCGGATTTAATACACCAGTTTACGCCGCCATTCCATAAGCGAGTGGTAGCATCGCAGTGGGCAATTGGTCCCTTACATCCGATTTCCAGAAGGCAACCGGGTTCACTGAAGTTCTTGGCAAAAATAGCATTATCAAAATACTGCCGGCGAGGACAATTATCATGAATAATATTTTCAAAGAACATCTTAGGTCTTCCAAAGGTATCCAGCTCAGGAATATCATTATAGAGCAGGACATGTGCAATAGTACCGACCATCCAATCAGGATGCGGCGGACAGCCGGGCACATTTATGATTGGTACATTCTTAACTATGTCGCCAACCGGTTTACATTCAGTCGGATTAGGCGGGGTGGCAGGAATACCGCCAAAAGCAGAACAGGTTCCAAAATTCAAAATAGCCTGAGCCTGGCTGCCTATATCCTGAACGAGTTTCATGAAAGGAATGGGTTTGCCATTCTCTTCTCCCACCATACAATATAATCCGTCTGCACCAGTCGGTACTGATCCTTCCACAACCAGGAAGAACCCTTTTGGGTTATCTTCCGCCACTTTGTAGATGGCGTCTTTGATTGCCAGATCACCGGCAGCGGCAGAAATATTGGGATGATACCTCAGACTGATAGTATTCAGTAATACTTCCTGAATGTCCGGGTGAACGGTATTCAGCAGCGAGATAGAACACCCGGTACAACTGGCTCCCTGTAACCAAATTACAGGTGGCGCTCCGGCCGCTACAGCCTCAGCCATAAAGGGTGCCAAGTACCCTGATAGAGATATAGCCGCAGCTGACCCTGCACAAAGGCGGATAAAGTCGCGACGACTCAGTTTGGTTGGCATGTAAAATATTCCCCCCAACATTTAAATTTACCTTGTTTCTCCCTCTCTAATCCAATCTTTAATTTGAGGCTATTATCCATAATATCTTGATCATGCCCCTTCTTTCTCTATAAAAATACTACAAAGTTACTATGCTCCTTTAACTCTCACCTCCTTAATGAGCCATCTTATCCAATCCTCTATTCCCTGGCCGGTACGTCCTGAAAGCAGGAATACTTCAGCCGCGGGATTAATCCGGGCAATATCCTCCTCGAACTTGTCCAGACTAAAATCGGTATAAGGCAAAAGGTCAATCTTATTTACCAGGATGACCCGTGCCTCTCGGAAAATTAAAGGATACTTAAGCGGTTTATCATTACCTTCCGTAATACTTATAACAACGGTTCTAAAATCCTCCCCCAAGTCAAACTCAGCCGGACATACCAGATTGCCTACATTTTCAATAAATATTAAATCCAGATCATCCACGGAAAGCTCCTGAAAAGCCTTTCCAACCATGCCGGCATCCAGATGGCAGGCACCCTGGGTATTGATTTGTATTACCTGAACTCCCTTTTTTTCTATGCGCTGAGCATCTTGGTCAGTGTATAAGTCTCCCTCAATTACCCCTAATTTTAATTCATCATTCATCAATTCAATGGTTCTCTCCAGAATGGTAGTTTTACCAGATCCAGGAGAGCTCATTAAATTAATAGCCAGTAATTTATGGTCTTGGAATAACTTTTTATTTTGCCGCGCCATTAAATCATTAGCCCCGAGTATATTCGAATTCAGCTGAATATGCGACATAAAATTCAATCTCCTTCATAATATTCGAGATATAGCTCCCGCCCCGCGATAAGGTCGATCATACTTTTCCCGCAGGTAGGGCAAATAAAGCAATAGTTATTTTTTATTGTAAATTGCTGCTGACACTCTTTGCAATAACCAATAACTTCTTTTTCTTCTATTTCCAGGACAGCCTGTTTAAACATTTCGTCCTGCCCCAGTACCTGAAAGGCAAACTGCAAACTATCAGGAAGAGCCATAGAAAGCTTGCCCACCACCAGTTTCAGCTTATAGACTTTGGTTATGTTGCTTTCCAAAGCACTGCTTCGTACAATTTCCAAAACGTTTTCCATTAAAGATAATTCATGCATAGCGCCTGCACCGTAACCCATCTATTAAAAATATTTGTTGTATAGCATAAAAGCTATATATGCATTTGGCTCCAATGCAAAAAATCCGGTAGAAATGCCGGATTAATCGCACAAATACTAACAGAGTACTCTAAACCGGAATACGCCAAGTATCCGCTGCAATTTAGCATTCCCTTCTTACAATTGAAGGTACATCCGTTTCGGAATAAACCCTTTGGGCCTGACTTTCGTAGTTCACAACCTAGAAATTCAGGCGCGGAGATATATATGAATTTTATTGCCGGCGACATAAATTAATACCTGTAATCAACAGATAAGCCAAACTTATATTTGATTACATTCTACATTAATTCGCCAAATCCTTCAAAAAAAACCGGTTATAATAATATAAACCTATATTGTGAAAATAAGTACAAT
>DHSK01000193.1:31841-40661 GCA_002408445.1 Syntrophomonas sp. UBA5288 | reverse complement strand
CTTTTATGCAAAACTCTCATATAGCAAGCGTTAATACTTTCCATAATTTTCTCATTTACATTTTCCTCCCTTTTATCCATAATATTGTTATCTAAATATATTATAGCCAATATATTTAGATATGCCTATTATTTCTAAAAAAGGATGATATAGGAGGAATACCATGAACTATTTTGTAAAATTAAATATTTTCGGTATTTTATATGCTTTTACTTTAGCTATCCAAACTGAGCTTATGGGTAATGTATACCGAATTAGCAGGTTAACTAATATGCCTATTAATGCTGTTGAGGTAAAAATTGGTTTAATGATGTTATTTGTATTTATAATTTCAACAATTACTTTCCTCCTAATTTCTTCAAGATATTTTTATAAAGGAAGATTAAGATATTTTCTTACAATTCTTTGGATTCCTTATTTTTTAGCTTTTATTTTTTTATTTTCTTCTTTAATCCCTATGGCTAATATTGACGAACCGCCTCCGGTATTAGGACTGATATTATTGGGTATCTATTTAGCTTATCCTTTTTACATTGCCTTTATTAATTTTGTTAGTACAAAAAATATAAGTGAATAAAGTATCAAATCCCTAGGGAATTTCACCCGTTAGACTGCGCCCAGTCGAGTAGACCCGGGGAGTTTCACCCCGAGCCTCTCACAGAACCGTAGGTGAGCCTCTCGGTTCATACGGCGCAACCTGCACCTGATTGCCGATTGCGGAGGACCTGCGTCCATCTCTTATAGAGCATGCTTTCAGACCTTTTCTCTTTCCTCCTTTTTCTTTTTTGTCCTACTAACTTCAGAACACACTGCCGGGCGCACAATATGAGGCCTGTTCGCAAAAGCGAGCGGGCCTCATATTTATTAAGCATTATTTTCCTATCATCACTGCGGTCACATATCTTCTCTGGTCAGACCATATTGTTTTATTTTTTTATACAGCCAGGATAAATCCATATCAAGAATAGCCGCCGTTTTAGTTTTATTATAATTAGTTTCTTCGAGCACTTTAGCCAGAATTTGCTTCTCATAATCTCTAATCAGTTCTTTTAGAGTATTGGAGGTGGAAGGCTTGATGGTATCGCACTTTATTTTCATGAAAAATATTTGCTTAGTCGTAATGGTACGATGATTATCCAGATCTGCCAGCAACATGGACCTTTGCAACACATTGAACAGCTCTCTGATATTGCCCGGCCAATTATATTTACTCAGCAGATGCATAGCCTCATCCGACATATCGGTTACCCTGGTTTTCAGGTCTTTATTTATTTGGGGTATAAGGTGATCCACTAATAAAGGAAGATCTTCGATGCGGTCTCTTAATGGAGGAATTTCCAGGTTCAGAACATTTAAGCGATAATACAAGTCCTCTCTGAATTTCTGTTGTCTGATCATTTCTTCCAGATCTTTATTGGTAGCTGCGATTACCCTGACATTTACCCGGATAGGATGATGATTCCCCAGTTTTTCGAACTCTCTTTCCTGGAGAAATACCAGCAGCTTGCTTTGCATGGTGAGTGACATCTCCCCTATTTCATCCAAAAAAATGGTTCCTCCATTGGCCAGCTCGAATTTCCCCGTGCTTCCCCCTTTGCGAGCGCCAGTGAAGGACCCCTCTTCATAACCAAAAAGCTCGGCTTCCAACAGATTTTCCGGTATAGCTGCACAATTTACCCTGATGAAAGGCATTTTGGAACGGATGCTGGCACTGTGAATGGCATGGGCAAATAATTCCTTTCCTGTCCCGCTTTCCCCGCTAATGAGTACAGTAATAGAGGGATGGAGAGCAGCTTTCTGGGCCAGCGCCTTTATTTCCTGAATATTTTCAGCTTGTCCGATAATTTCAGGAAACGTATGCCGGGCCGAGTACACGTGACGAACTTCATCCCGGTACATTTTGAGTTCTATCATAAAGTTGTCTACCAGATCCTGGGCATCCCATATGTCCATAAAAATGCTGTAGGCAAAACAACCCACCAATTCGCCATTTTTAATTAAGGGGACCGAACTGGCGATCATATTATAGCTATTAAGATTCCAGTTATAGCCTATAATAGCTTTACCGGTTTTAATCACAATCAGGCTTCGAGTCTCCGGAGTAATATCACCGATAGAATGTCCCCGTACTTCTTCCTCTCTTTTCTCGATTATATCCAAGTATGTTCTGTTAATGAACTTTACTATTCCCTTTTTATCTATAATAAGTGCGCATATCGCATTAGTTTCAAATAAAATGTCCCTTACTGATGATTCCGTTGGCAATGCATTCCCCCCTCCCCAAGTGCCGGTCTGTACTGCAATGGTAAACATTAGGAGTTGACCTGGTAATACTAAGAGTATGCAATAATATGGAAGAATATACCAGCGATAAATATCGGGGAATGTCTTATCGACCGCAAAACAGCCCACTTTGATTCATATTTAGTTGACTCCGCCAAAATTTTGTGATCAAGAATAGCGCCTGCGGCAATAGCAAAAAATAAATGAGGGATTTATTCCGCATTATCAGGCCGGCTAAAAGCAAAATGTGTCTAATTTCGCATTGAAATAGTTTCAAATGTAAAGAATAATAAGGATTTAATTTTTGCGGCCAAGCCGTTTAGAAATGGAGGAAAAATATAATGTTACGTACAATAGTCCGTTTTGTGGTTTCAGCAGTGGTTTTATTGGTAGTTGCATGGCTCTTGCCAGGGATTTCCGTAAGCGGTTTCTGGGGAGCATTGGTTGCAGCTGCGGTAATCGCCCTTATAGGGTGGGTAGTTGAAAAAGTCATGGGGAAAGAAATATCACCCCGCAGCCATGGTATCGTCGGTTTTGTCACCGCTGCTGTTGTTATCTATTTAGCACAGTTTCTTATCCCCAATTATCTTAATGTCTCTATCCTGGGAAGTCTTTTAGCCGCACTCGTAATTGGTTTGGTAGATACGGTAGTACCTACGGAACTACGTTAAGCCAATTCAAGGTTTGAAAAGTTCCTTTAGCAGCAAAATTAAAGGAGGTACACAAATGTCGGAAACTAGAATTCAAATCTTAAATAAAGGGCCTATCATCGTAGCAGGACATGTTGATGTTGTGGACGATGAAGGCAAAGCTGTCAGACAACATGACCCTATGGCAATTTGTCGTTGTGGCCAATCCGGAAATATGCCTTTCTGTGACGGAATCAGTAAAGGCAACATGAAAGTGTGTAAAAGAGCCGAATCTATTCTTTAAAACCGCATTAAAAACCATATAATACTAAAGCGGAAAATCTATTATCTGTCGGGAGGCCAGGTGAAATTTCCTGGCCTTTTAATCAGATCAAAATTAGGAGGAGTAACATGACACCACAAGAAAATGATGAAAATCAGCAACATCTTAACATACTTCTTTTTAGCGCCGACTATGATAAATGTCTGGCAGCCTTCATTCTGGCTAATGGAGCAAAAGATATGGGAATGCAGGTAACTATCTTTTGTGCCTTCTGGGGTCTCTTGATACTGCGGGATGAAAAACGAATCAGTCCCGAGAACAAGGACTTGTATGCCAAAATGTTCGCCGCTATGACCCCTTCCCAGGTTGAAAATCTACCGCTCTCTAAAATGAATTTTGCCGGAGCCGGAAAGGCCATGTTGTTAAATATGATGGATAAAGAGGATGCGCCGCATCTTACTGATTTTCTTAACGGAGCCAGAAAAAAAGGCGTTCGTTTTTGTGCCTGTAAATTATCCATGGAGATTATGGGATTTACGAAAGAAGAATTAATTCCGGAAATAGAAGTGGCAGAAGTAAAGGTTTACCTGGAAGATGCAGCCAGGGCCGATATCAATCTCTTTATCTAAATCCCCTATCATTACAACCTGGTAAACTTAAAAAGTAGTTGCAAGTTAGAACCTATTCAGCACATTTCCTTCAGTCCTAAATTACAAATAAGCAGGAACAAAATGGTGATCCGTACCGGGACCCGATAGCCAGGTACCCCATAATTAATGTTCGCCATACGCATTATCTAATGATAAAACCTATATTTTAGCTTTCCTCCGACTTTAACAAAATATTTGAAAGAGCCTTTTTTCGAATATTTTTTTAACTTAGGCAAAAACTAAAAAAACTATACAAATGGAGTGATCTAGCTTATGACTAATGAACCTGTCGGAGCCTCCAATCCTTATTGGATTGCTTCCACCGGAAATACTGATTATCCCTCACTGAACGAAGATATCGAAGTTGATGTTGCTATTGTCGGAGGTGGTATAGCAGGTATAAGTACGGCCTACCTTCTGAACCGGGCCGGTTTGAAAGTCGCCGTTATTGAGGCAGACCGTATCCTGCAAGGTACCACCGGACATACCACTGCCAAAATAACCTCCCAGCATGGGTTGATCTACGCCAAGCTAAAAAAGCAGATAGGGGAAGAATTAACCCGGCAATATGCAGAAGCAAATCAGCACGCGATTCAGCAGATTGCGGAAACGATTAGAGAGAATAAAATCGAATGTGATTTTGATTGGCGTCCTGCTTTTGTTTATACCCAATCCGGGGATTACCTCCGGCAACTGGAAGATGAAGCCAACGCCGCTTCCAGTTTAGGAATCAAAGCCGGCTATTTGGATCACAGCCCCCTCCCCTTTCCAGTGAAAGCATCACTGCGTTTCGAACAGCAGGCGCAGTTTCATCCGCTTAAATACCTGAAATCCCTGGCCCAGCTGATGATCAGAGCCGGCGGCCAGATCTTTGAACACACGGAAGCAGTTGATATTGAGCAAGCGGTCCAACCTGTAGTCGTAACGAGAAACGGAAACAAGGTAAGTGCATCCAAAGTCGTCATTGCCTCCCACTTTCCCTTTTTTGATGGAGGAAATATGTACTTTGCCAGGATGTATGTGGAGAAATCTTATATCGTCGCTGCGCAAACCCAGGGACCATTCCCGCAGGGAATGTTTATAAGCGCGGAAAATCCGGCCCGTTCGCTTCGTTCCCAGCCTTTTGCTCATGGAGAAATGGTGCTATTTGCGGGCGAACATCATAAAACCGGACACGATGAGGATACCAGCCAGCATTATCAAAACCTGATCGATTTTGCCGCGGAAAACTTCAAGCTTAAAAACCTTCTCTATCGCTGGTCCACCCAGGATTGCATGACAATGGACGGAATCCCCTATATCGGCAACCTTACCGAGCACAACCCTGATATCTATGTTGCCACCGGATTTGGAAAATGGGGCATGTCCAATGGGACAGCCGCAGCTATGATTCTTACTGATCTGATTATGAAGGGGGATAGCCCCTGGGCCAAGGTTTATAACCCTTCCAGAGTTTCTCTGACCGCCTCCAGCCTCAAAACCTTCATTACCCAGAACGCAATGGTGGCAAAAGATCTCCTGGCCGGCAAGCTGCAGAACCTACCGGAACATACTGAGATCGGCAAAGGCGAAGCGGCAGTAATTGAATATGAAGGAAAGCGAATGGGAATTTACCGGGACGAGGATGACAAGCTCCATATGATAGACACCACCTGCACCCATCTGGGGTGTGAACTGGCCTGGAACAGTGCGGAGAAAACCTGGGATTGCCCTTGCCATGGTTCGAGATTCTCGCCTGAGGGTGACATAATAGAAGGTCCTGCGATCAACAAGCTTCATCACGCCGAGGAAGGCGATAATATAGTGGAAGCGAAAGTTTTTAAATAATTTCTCCAGGCTACAACTTTTCCTCCAAGTGAAAGGCTGCGTTTTTAACACCATATAATTCCACGGGCCTATTGGTAGCGAATTTTTTTAATGTTCATAGTATATACAAAACACAACTATGAACAGGATGAATTGTTTTGATTGGTAAAATGCCCAAAGAAGCTGCCCAACTACGCAAAAATATCAAAGGCATCGACCAAAAAGTGTTGACGTCCTCTCGTCAGAAACATAAGTACATTTATCTGGACAATGCCGCCAGTACACCTATGCTGAATTCAGTCTGGTCAGAGTTAGAAGAATTCATGAGCTGGTATTCCGGAGTTCATCGCGGTACAGGGTACAAATCTATTATAAGTTCAAAGGTCTATGATGAATGTCATGCTATGATTGCTCATTTTGCCGGTGCCGATTCTTTGCTGGATACCGTTGTGATGGTCAAAAATACCACCGAGGCTATTAACAAACTCTCCTACCGGCTGGGCTTTAAGCCCGGTGACATAGTTATTTCCACCAATATGGAACATCATTCCAATGATTTGCCCTGGCGCGCTAAAACGGCCGTAAAATATATTTCAGTGGATGAAAAAGGCAATCTGTGCAGCCATGAGCTCAGGCAAATCTTGAAGCAATACTACCCCCGGGTAAAACTAGTGGCCGTTTGCGGTGCTTCCAATGTGACCGGTCATGTAAATGATGTACATGAACTGGCCAAAATTGCTCATGAGTACCACTGTCCCATTCTGGTTGACGGCGCCCAATTAATTCCCCACCTGCCTTTTAGCATGCTTTCCCACCAGAATCCAGGCCATATCGATTTTCTTGCCTTCTCCGGTCATAAAGTCTTCTCCCCGTTAGGTACCGGGGTGCTTATTGGTCCCAAATCTCTTTTTTATAAAGGTGAACCTGAATATGCGGGGGGTGGAACGGTAAATATGGTTTTTGATCATAAGATTTACTGGGCCGACCTGCCGGATAAGGAAGAGGCCGGTTCTGCCAATGTAACCGGAACCTTTGCCCTCGCTAAAACATTAACCTACCTGCAAAAACTGGACATGCGCAAGCTTGCTCAATATGAAGAGAACTTAACCGCATACGCCCTGAAAAATATTACCCAACTGGACGGCATTACACTATATGGCGATAAAAAGCGGGTAGGTGTAATAAGTTTCAATATTGAAGGCATGCCCCATGCCCTGGTCGGTGCCATTCTGTGTTTTGAGGCAGGAATAGGCGTAAGAACAGGATGCTTTTGCGCCCAAAAATATGTTCGCCACCTGTTAAATCTGGAAGAGAATGCAGCCATAGTAGATAGCCTGGCCAAACCCGACTACCCCGGCATGGTGCGAATAAGCCTCGCTGCATATAACACCAGGGAAGAGATCGACCATTTGGTTGAATGGATCAACCGGATTCGTGGCCATGCTGACGAATATAAAAAGAACTATCACTATTCATCCCAATACGGCTGCTATTATCCATCGAAGCGGGACGATCGCGATATTAATCAGCTATTAAACAAATTTCTGGCCGTCTGAGGCGCCCGGAAGATCACCGGGCCATAATGGCAGTATACTCTCTCCGCCGGGAAACACTTTTGTAGGCAGGTCTTATGATTTTGCCGGCATTTACGATCTCCTCAATGCGATGTGCACTCCAGCCTACGATTCGGGCAATGGCAAACAGAGGAGTATATAACTCCAGAGGAATATCCAGCATGCGATAAATAAATCCGGAATAAAAATCCACATTGGCGCTGACGCCCTTGTACATTTTCCGATTTTTAGCTATGACTTGAGGCGCCAGCTTTTCCACCTTCAAATAAAGCTGAAACTCGTCATCTATTCCCTTTTCCCGGGCCAGCTTAGCCACCTGTTCCCGTAAAAGTACCGCCCGTGGATCAGAGATTGAGTAAACTGCATGCCCAATCCCATAGATCATGCCGGCGCGGTCAAAGGCTTGATGATTAACTAAGCGGGAAAGATAAGCTTCAATTGCTGCACCATCATCCCAGTCCTTAACCTGCCGTTTCATATCTTCAAACATCTGTACCACCTTAATATTAGCCCCCCCATGCCGGGGGCCTTTCAATGATCCCAATGCAGCCGCGATGACCGAGTAGGTATCAGTTCCGGAGGAGGTCAGAACATGAGTAGCAAAAGATGAGTTGTTGCCTCCACCATGTTCGGCATGAAGTACCAGGGCAAGATCGAGCAATTTTGCCTCCAGTTTGGTGTAGGAGCTGTCCGGGCGGAGCATATACAGAATATTTTCGGCGATACTTAATTCTGGTCTGGGGCTATGTAAATATAAACTATTTTTGCCGTGGTAATGCGAAAAGGCCTGATAACCATATACTGCCAGCGAAGGAAAACACGCAATCAACCGCAAGCATTGAGTCAATACATTTTCAATGCTGGTATCATCAGCTTTTTCATCAAAGCTATATAAAGCCAATACACTTCTGGCTAATACGTTCATCATATCCTTGCTCGGCATTTTCAGGATCATATCCCGGGCAAAATCATCGGGCAAGTTTTGATAAGCGGCGAGCAGTTTTTTAAAATCTTCCAGTTCATTTATATCCGGTAGTTCTCCGAACAATAACAAATAACAGGTTTCTTCAAAACCAAAGCGGTTATCAGCCAGGAAACCCTGTACTATATCATTGATATCAATTCCCCGGTACATCAAACGGCCGGGTACAGGTATAATTTCATTTTCGTCAATTATGTATGAATGGACGTCGCCGATCTCAGTAAGTCCGACCAGAACGCCTCTCCCGTCAATATCCCGCAGTCCCCGTTTGACCAAATACTTGCTAAATAAATCGTGGTCTATGGAACTGCACTTCTTAGCCTTGGCAGTTAATTTAGCTAACATCGATAACTCCTTTTTCTTCAAAATCAGCTTTAAAAACATAGATACTTATTCTAAATTATACTAATTATAGATTATTTTCGACAATATTTCTGATGTAAATTATAGTAATTGAGCTCCGTTGACTAACTTGGTAAAAATAGCAAGGAGATCGCCTGTCAAAAAAGCGCCCCTACCCCAGAGCAGGCAAAAAGCCCGCCCAAGTGCACTACTGATGCTCCCTATGGTCGCTATTAAGGTTGCACCCCACGGGCACTACTGATGCTCCCTA
>DHSK01000193.1:30657-31702 GCA_002408445.1 Syntrophomonas sp. UBA5288 | reverse complement strand
GGTCGCTATTAAGGTTGCAAGAGCAAGGCATTAAGGGAAGACCGTGATTGAGGCGTACATGAGCTGTTGGGCTTTTTTGATGCTCTGGAGATTTCAGTTGCTAAAGGTTATTATAATTATGAAATGCAAATAATGTTAACGAGATGATAGATATGTTAAATTTAAACCCAATAACCGCAGCACTTATTATAATCATAGCCGTCCCAATTATCACCGGCGCTTTTATGCAGTTTACCAGAGAAGGGGTCCACCGGTCTCTGTGGTCTTTGTGTGATAGCCTGATGTTTTTATGCGGTTTATTTCTGTCTATATATGTAACCAGAAAGGTATTTTTTGAGCACCCGGACGGCTTCTTTAAACAAATCTATGATTTGATTCCTTTAGACCTGCAAACCATGCTGTACGGGCAGGATGTCTTGATCTACATGGTGTTCGTGCCTATCCTTTTATTAGTATTTTCTGCTTTAATTAGGCTGTTTCACGATACTTTTAATCGGGTTGGGCTGGCTCCATTGGCCGATATCCTGTATTCCTGCCTGGCCTCCAGCGGTCAGTTTATCAGAGGTATCATTGGGGCTCTGACCCAGGTTCCCCGGGCCGCATTCATGCTCTTCCTGGCCGGCATGGCCTTGAACTTTTTTGTTTATTATTATCCGTCCCCGGCCTTGTCAAACTGGATGAATGAATCGGGGGTTTATCAGAAACTTTATAAGGAAGCATTATGCCCGGTACTTAATTCCAATCTGGCCAAAAACATACCGGTTATCGTGAATGATTCTCTGGCGCGAACCATAGACCGGGTTATTCCCTTCGATAGTACTGCCGGTAATCCTCTACCCCCGGACTCAAAAAAGGGTATTATAATCAAATACTTTAATGGCGTAACCCTGGAGGAAGCGGTCCAATCTAATCAGGAGATCGATGAAACCGCCCGGGCCTTGGTAGGTAACGAGCAGAACAGCACTAAAAAAGCTTATTTAATATATCGCTGGGTAGCGCGAAACATTAAATATGATTACGACAAAGCTGCGGCCTTAAGCAAAGG
>DHSK01000193.1:25966-30378 GCA_002408445.1 Syntrophomonas sp. UBA5288 | reverse complement strand
GATCACGCCTGGAATCAAGTTTACTCAACCGAAGAGGGACGCTGGATTAATGTAGATACCACCTTTGGCAGTAACGGCTATTATTTCGATAAGCCTGATTTTATTGCGGACCACAGGTATCCCGTAGTTCAGGGTGAGTGGTAACCGGCGGAAATGATAATTCTTTTTCCTTTAGCTTAAAAACAGTAAATATTTTGCGTTAGTTCGCTACCACTCTGGCTTTAATGCCATAATAATACGCTTTCATCAACAGATCTTTCAGCTACATAATCACGTGCGTCAGAAACATGATCATCAATAATGACTAATATGGTGCAGCACTACAAGCCTATATTTTCTCAGATATGATGAATAAATACGAATGCTGTAAGAATGACTAGATTACATAAAAAACAGCCTACTACCGAAACATAAGCAGCAGGCTATAATAAATTTTCACATTACTTGTTAAGTGACTTCAAGTTCAAAAGCTCGCCATCCCGACTCTGCTTCTGAGCTATCTGCTCATCTTTACTCCATTATCTACATGGAATCCTTAAGCGAAATAGCTGCGAAGAAATATCTTCCCAGCATCGCATTAGGGAACATTGATGCCTAATACTCCCATTTTTTAATTTGAGGATTACTATTCCTTAAATATCTCTCTGTTACTGTTTTTTAACTTGCAACTTCGCACTGCCTGCAGAGCCTTGTGCACTAGCTTTAACTGCATAATGATCATTTGGTCGTGCACTATTATAAACTCCATCAACAGTGTCTGATCGGCCCGCTTGAAGGTTAGGTACCCAACCTACAGCAGTATTTCTAGTAATATTAAGCACTGCAAAATTTACACCTGAGGGTACTCCTGAAGAATATTTGCACCAGACGTCAGGTTCACTAGAGCTTACTGTGAAATCATTACACAAATACGTACCTTGGTTACCATCAGTATTTAAAGGTAAATCTTTAGTTCCATTAAAAAGGTCAGTCGACATCGGTAAAACCACATTTTTATCAACAGCTTCACTATCATTACTTGGATAATAAACCTTAAAATTGGGGTCAAGCGTGTATCCATCCCCAGTAAAACCATCATACATCTTAATTAGTAAGTTACCATTTAGATCATAAACATCTCCATTTATTAATTGGTAGCCCCTGGAGGTTGTATCGATTGACTCTGCGGCACACGCACATTGGCCACTTATGCTTAACAGCATTACCATTGCCAATACCATTGAAATTAATTTTTTTGATTTAAACATTTTAATACACCTCTTTTATTAATTTTCCGGATATAGGTTTTTTAAAATAAACTGGTCAAGATGACCGGAGAAGCACGAAGGAAAAAATATGTTTGTATTTTCATACTAGCTCCTATTATTAGTATAATGAAATGCGGACTTTTTGTTTTCAAATTCATCACCCCCTTTGATTTCACTTATTTTAATTAGAAACCTATAGTTTTCTAATTAAAACCAAGCAAAACTTCCATTTTCCTATAATGGTTGGTACGCATGTGTTTGATTAAATGACGAGGAAGAATATCCATGTCAACTAATTGTTTATAAAGATAAACCTCCTTAAAATATCTTTCATATAGAAAAGACAATCAAGAAGGCTTTTTGCAACAAAATCTTTCTACTTTTATATATATTTACTCCTTTAGCTATCTTCATCGCCATGTCTTTATCCGTCTGTCCCCCAATCATGCCGATAAAATTTCTTCCGGGTCTATAGTAGCATTTAATAACAGAAACAGCATCTGCAGACACCGGTATCCCGGAATTCAGGGTGAGTGGTAACAGGCCTTTAATCATGTCCTATCCCTTGTATTATCTTAGAGATATTTTATACTAAAGAGAACGCTGTTATGGACTTTGATTAAAGGAAGTGAGAATATGGGCGAGGATATAGCCAAGGATTTCTTTATCCATTATTACGAAGTGGATTATTATAAGCGGGCGACTCCCTGGAGTCTGCTTAACTACCTGCAGGAAACTGCATTTTACCATGCCGATTGTGCCGGTGACAGTCAAGCAGTACTTGCCGGCCAACAGCTAACCTGGATGATATATAAGTGGCATTTGAAAGTACATCGTTATCCGTGCTGGAAAGAACGGATAACTGTCAAGACCTGGATATCCAGGTATAAATCTTACATCGCTTTCCGTGAATTTGAAATTATTGATAACAAAGGTGAAGTCCTGGTGGAAGCCGGCGCTTTAGCTATTTTAGTGGATACGATTAAGAACTCGCCTCATAAAATTGACCCCCAAAAGCGTTCCCTCTATGGAGTTGATCCCACCCGCTCTGGCCGTCATAGGTATGAAAATTTCAGTTTTAACAAAGAGGGGGCCGCTAAACAAACCTTTCTGGTAAGAATCAGTGACATCGACCCCAATGGACACGTTAATAACTCCAGATATCTGGATTGGTTTGCCGAAATAATCCCCCTTAATATTCTACATACGTGTACCCTTGGCGAGTTGGAAATCATTTACAAAAAACAGATTAAGTACGGCCAGAGTATAACTGTACTTGCTGTTCCAGGTAATGCCAACGCAGATAAGCAAGAATATTATGGTGAAATCATGGATAACGCCGGTAATACTTGTGCACTTATCCGCAGTAATTGGACTGCCCAAACCTAAAAAAACATCCCGCAAGCCTGCCTGCGGGATGTTATCCAAGGTTAAATTATTCCATTATAGTAACTTTTACTGTCCTCATACCCCAGTTATAGGCTTCGCCCTTGCTGTTGAAGAAGAGGTCGATTCTATTACCCTTGATAGCACCGCCCTGGTCGGCAGCAATAGCCTCCCCATAACCTTCCACGTAAAGCTTGGTTCCCATGCGAATCACATTGGGGTCGACTGCTACTACGCCTCTTTGCAGAGGCATGCCAATATATGATGGCATTCCGGCATAGGGATAATTCTCTTCCGGAGCGTCAGTATATCCTGTCGCTACCATATAAAGAGTCCTTCCGCCCCCACGAGATACATTTTGCTGCTGATTAACCGCCTGACTGGTGGTTTTGACCGGCTGTGCCGGTGAACTTTTTACCGTTTGGGCTTGTTTAGTTGCCGTAGTACTGGCTTGATTTTGGGTTTTGGTGGTCTGTTCAGGTTTAACCTGAGCAGTACTCGACTGGTTGGTAGCAGCATCTTTCTTAACTTGTGTTGCTGCTACTTTTTTCTGACTCGTTGAATGTGCTACTTCGGAATTAGAATGATTTAAGTTTAATAAAACAACGCCACTGAAAAATATTAGACCTATAAATAATGTAATAAATTGTTTCCTTCTAGACATAAAGGCCTCCTTTCTGAGCCTGTCTTAATCCATATGATGATTAAGAAGTTCACTAACGATTGTACCGGATTATTATCAGGTTCGACAAACATCTCTCATCTGATGGAGCTGGGACAAGGTATTCTTAAAAAAAAGGTACTCGCGAATTATATTCTATCCTCAAATATCGTAGCAGATCATATACGGAGGGATATTTGACCAAAGGGAGCATTATTATCCGCCCACCTGTTTTTTGGGCTTTCCGGACATTTTTCTGCCGGTCACCGGCTCATTGCCAATGATTATCTATTAATGTATATTATGTAATTCGAGCAATTTTAGGCAAAATCGTTATAGCAAATTAATTCATATAAGATTTCCATATCGATTCCATTTAGTTATATATGAAATAACTGTCGAATAGAAGGAGGAATCTTCTGCCATATTTAGAATATCCATATAGTATAATATTTTTTCAGCATATTATAACTTTATGTTATTTTTTGCTGAGATGGGAGGTTTTTGGGGATGGATAGGAACAAGTGGTTTATTCTTCTGACCGGTATCGCCCTGGGAATAATTGCGGTAATATTGGTCAAGCTCGGTAACCCCCCTAACATGGGGTTCTGTATTGCCTGTTTTGAACGGGATATAGCTGGAGCTCTGGGTCTGCATCATGCCCCCATAGTTCAGTACATGCGTCCCGAAATAGCCGGTATTGTGCTGGGGGCCATGCTGACCGCACTTTTTGCCGGTGAGTTTAAAACCCGGGGCGGCTCATCTACCCTGATTCGTTTCGTGATGGGTATGTTCATGATGATCGGGGCTCTGGTATTCCTTGGCTGTCCGTTAAGAGATGTACTGCGTATGGCGGGGGGAGACTATAATGCCATTGTTGGTCTGGCCGGGTTTATAGGTGGAGTAGGCACCGGGGTATTTTTCTTAAAGAGAGGCTTTGATCTGGGCCGGTCGCACTCATCCGGTTCCAAATTGGGCGGTTTCATATTACCGGCTGTAATGTTGTTTTTCTTGTTGCTGCTTATAAAGGGTACCGTATTTAATCCTGAAGCCGGTGGTCCCCTGTTTTTCAGCACTACCGGCCCTGGTTCTATGGCGGCTCCGGTTATAATCAGTCT